>NZ_JAYSCO010000011.1:27622-89575 GCF_041914865.1 Pseudoduganella sp.
CCCGGCCCCCAAAACTCCCCAGTTGGGGCCCTCTAATATGTTTGAAATTTACATACAAAACGCCAAACTTTAACCCCTCACCCCAAAGTGGACATTTTTTGCTTGATGCTCAGCTGAGCTGGAGGCGGTAGCCGACGGCGGTTTCGGTCAGCAGGTGTTGCGGCTGGGCGGGGTCGTCTTCCAGTTTGTGGCGCAGGTGGCCCATGTAGATGCGCAGGTAGTGGCTGTTGTCGGATTGGGCGGGTCCCCAGACGGCGCGCAGCAGCTGCGGTGCGGTCATGACGCGGCCGGCGTTGGCCACCAGCACGGATAGCAGGCGGTATTCGGTCGGCGTGAGGTGCACGTGCTCGCCGCGCTTGGTGACGCGTCGGTTCGGCAGGTCCACCACCACTTCGCCAAACTGTACCTGGCCGGCCAGGTCGGCCTGCGGTTGGCGCTGGCGGCGCAGGGTGGCCCGCACGCGGGCCAGCAGCTCGCCGACGCCGAACGGCTTGCCCAGGTAGTCGTCGGCGCCGGCGTCGAGGGCCTTGATCTTGTCTGCTTCGTTGACGCGCGCGGACAGCACAATCACCGGCACGTTCGACCATTTGCGCAGGTCGGCGATGAAGTCGTTGCCGTCGCCGTCCGGCAGGCCGAGGTCGAGGATGACCAGGTCCGGCCGGCGCGTGCCGGCGTCGATCAGGCCGCGCTGCATGCTGGCCGCTTCGTGCACATGCCAGCCCTCCTCTTCCAGCGCGGCGCGCACGAAACGGCGGATCTGCGGTTCATCCTCGACCAGCAGGGCGGTGGGGACGATGTCGGTCTGCTGCATACTCATGTTTCCTCAATTTCCGGCACTTGTGGCGGGGTGCCGACCGGCAGCGTGAACACCACGGCGGCGCCGCCCAGTGGCGACTTGTCGGCGGCGATGCTGCCGCCGTGCGCTTCGACGATGGCGCGGCAAATCGCCAGCCCCAGGCCGACGCCCGGCTTGGCCGATTCCTTTTCGCCGCGCGTGAATTTCTCGAAGATGGCTTCTTCGCGGCCGCGCGGCAGGCCGGGGCCGTCATCGTACACCATCACGCGCACGAATTCGCCGCGCTGCACGGCGTAGACCACGATGCGCGATCCGGGCGGGGTGTATTTGGCCGCGTTCTCGAGCAGGTTGCACAGCACGCGCTCGACCAGCACGGCGTCGAAGCGCAGCAGCGGCAGGTCGAGCGCGAGCTGGGTGCTGACCTGGTGGCCGCCCAGCTGCAGCCGGCTGGCGCGCAGCGCGCTGCCGACCACTTCTTCCAGCGGCTGCCATTGCAGGTTGAATTTCAGGCCGCCGCTTTCGATGCGCGCCATGTCGAGCAGGTTGGCGACCAGGGCGCTCATGCGCAGCGATTCGTCGTGCAGCGACTGCGCCAGGCTGGCCTGGGTCGGCGACAGCGGCGGGCGCGATTGCGCCAGCGATTCGGACAGTCCGACCAGGGCGGTGAGCGGCGTGCGCAAGTCGTGCGACAGCGCGGCCAGCAGGGAGTTGCGCAGGCGCTCCGATTCCATGCTGACCAGCGCGCCCTGCGCCACCTCCACGTAATGCACGCGCTCCAGGGCGATGGCGGCCAGCGCGGCGAAGGTGTCGAGGTGCTGCCGCTGCTCGGGCACCATCAGCCAGCGCCGCTGCGCTGGCCGGATCGCCAGTACGCCGCGCGTGCGCATGGGCGCCAGCAGCGGCATGTAGAACAGCTGGCTGGCCGGCAGCGTCCCGGTGCCCAGGCCGGCGCTTTCGGCCTGGTCGAAGGCCCATTGCGCCACGCCGAGGTCGACCTGGCCCGTCGCGGCATGGCCGGGCGGCAGGTGCAGGCGCCCTTCCGCATCGGGGACCAGCAGGACAGCCTCGGCGCCAAAGGTCGATTGCACGAAGCGCGCTGTGGTCTCGAAGATCTGCTCGGTCTGCAGCGCGCCGGACAGCTCGCGGGCGAATTCGTACAGGGCGCGGGCGCGCGATTCGCGGTACGAGGCGACCCGCGCCTGGAAGCGCAGGCCGGCCGTCAGGTGGCCGGTGATCAGGCCGACCGCCAGCATGACGGCGAAAGTGATCGTGTATTGCAGGTCGGAGATGGCGAAGCTGAAGCGCGGTGCGACGAAGAAGAAGTCGAAGCTGGCCACGCTGACGCAGGTGGCCAGCACCGATGGCCCGCGCCCGTAGCGAACGGCGACCAGCAGCACCACCAGCAGAAACAGCATGGCGATATTGGCCAGGTCGAAGTATGGCAGCAACGGCATCGCCAGCAGGGCCATGCCAAGGCTGGCGCCGGCGGCGACGGCATAACCGGCGGCGCGGCGCTTGCCGCGGCGCGCGTCGTCGGCGGCATCGGCATCGGCAGTGGCGTCGGGGGCGGCATAGGCCTCGGTCCCGACTGGCAGGCCGCTGCTGCGCGCCGCGGCCGGCACCTCGATCAGGTCGAACTCCGGCGCGTAGTCGGCCAGGCGGCGGATATGCGGCCGGCGCCACGGCCAGCTGCGGTGCGCGCGGCCCATGGCGATGCGCGACAGGTTGTGGCTGCGCGCGTACTCCACCGCGGTGGCGGCGATGTCGCTGCCGGACAGCACCGCCGTGGCGGCGCCCAGGTCCTGCGCCAGCTTGAGCGTCTTCAGGATGCGTTCGCGCTCGGCGGCGGGCAGGCGCTGCAGCGCCGGGGTTTCGACATACACGGCATGCCAGGCCGTGCCCAGCTGCCCGGCCAGGCGCGCGGCGCTGCGCACCACCTGCTCGGCGCCGGGGCGCGGGCCGACCAGCGCCAGCACGGCGGCGCCGGTTTTCCAGATGGCGTCGATCGATTGCTCGACGCGGTAGGCGCGCACGTCGTCCTCGATGCGGTCGGCGGTGCGGCGCAGCGCCAGCTCGCGCAGCGCAATCAGGTTCCCTTTGCGGAAGAAGTTCTGCGCCGCGCGCTCCGCCTGCTGCGCGTGGTACACCTTGCCGCCCTTCAGGCGCGCCAGCAGTTCATCGGCCGGGATATCGACCAGCACCACCTCGTCGGCCGCATCGAACACCGTGTCCGGCACGGTCTCGCCGACCTGGATGCCGGTGATGCCGCCCACCACGTCGTTCAGGCTTTCCAGGTGCTGCACGTTGACGGTGCTGAAGACGTCGATGCCCGCCTCCAGCAGCTCCTCCACGTCTTGCCAGCGCTTGGGGTGGCGCGAGCCGGGCGCGTTGGAATGCGCCAGTTCGTCGATCAGCACCAGCGGCGGACGGCGGGCCAGCGCGCCGTCGATGTCGAATTCATGCAGGGTCTTGCCGCGATAGGCCACGGCGCGCAGCGGCAGCACGGGCAGGCCCTCGGCCATTGCGGCCGTCTCGCTGCGGCCATGGGTCTCGACCACGCCGACCAGCACCTGCTGCCCGGCCGCCTGCAGCTTGCGCGCGGCGGCCAGCATGGCATAGGTCTTGCCGACGCCGGCCGACGCGCCGAAATAGATGCGCAGCTTGCCGCGCGCCGCCTTGCGCTCCTGCGCCTGCACATACGCCAGCAGCGCGTCCGGGTCGGGCCGTTCGTCGTCGAGTGGGATCATACTAGCGAGTATGCGGCGTTTTACCGTCCAGCGCCAGATTCAGCCCCAGCACGTTGACGCGCGCCTCGCCGAAGATGTCCAGGAAAGGCAGCGCCGCATGCTGCTGGACCAGGGTTTCCACATGTGGCGCGGGCAGGCCGCGCGCGTCGGCCACGCGGCGCACCTGGTACAGCGCGGCCGCCAGGCTGATCTCCGGATCGAGGCCGCTGCCGGAAGCGGTGACCAGGTCGGCCGGGATGGGCGCCGTGTTGGCCGGGTCGGCGGCGCGCAGGGCATCCACCCGGCTGCGCACGGCCTCGGTAAAGGCCGGATTGAGCGGCCCCAGGTTGGAGCCGCCGGAACCGGCCGCGTTATAAGGCGTGGGCGCGGTGGCCGACGGACGGCCCCAGAAATAACGCGGGGCGGTGAACTCCTGCCCGATCAGCGCGGAGCCGAGCGGCTTGCCGTCCACTTCCAGCAGCGAGCCGGAAGCCTGCTGCGGGAAGGCGACGCTGGCGACGCCGGTCACCGCCAGCGGATAGGCCACGCCGCATGCCACGGTCAGGGCGGCGAACAGCACCAGGGCGGGTCGTAAAGTCGAAATCATGGTCTTCTCCTGCTTATACGAGGTTGAGGGCTGCCAGCAGCAGATCGATCAGCTTGATGCCGATGAAGGGCAGCAGCAGGCCGCCCAGGCCGTACACCAGCAGGTTGCGGCGCAGCAGCGCGGTGGCGCCGATGGCGCGGTAGCGCACGCCCTTCAGTGCCAGCGGGATCAGGAATACGATGATCAGCGCGTTGAAGATCACGGCCGACATGATGGCCGAGCTGGGGCTGGACAGCTGCATGATGTCCAGCGCCTTCAGCTGCGGGTAGGTGCCGACAAAGGCCGCCGGGATGATGGCGAAGTACTTGGCAATATCGTTCGAAATCGAGAACGTGGTGAGAGAGCCGCGCGTCATCAGCATCTGCTTGCCGATTTCGACGATCTCCAGCAGCTTGGTCGGATTCGAATCCAGGTCCACCATATTGCCGGCCTCTTTCGCCGCCTGCGTGCCGGAGCTCATGGCCACCGCCACATCGGCCTGCGCCAGCGCCGGCGCGTCGTTGGTGCCGTCGCCGGTCATGGCAACCAGGCGGCCGTCGGCCTGGTAGCTGCGGATAAGTTTCAACTTATCCTCAGGCGTGGCCTCGGCCAGGAAGTCGTCCACGCCCGCTTCGGCCGCGATGGCGGCGGCGGTCAGCTTGTTGTCGCCGGTGATCATCACGGTTTTGATGCCCATGCGGCGCAATTCGGCGAAGCGCTCCTTGATGCCGCCTTTGACGATGTCCTTCAGCTCCACCACGCCCATGACGCGGCCGTTGTCCGCCACCACCAGGGGCGTGCTGCCGCGGCGCGACACGTCGTCCACGGCGCGCGCCACCTCGGCCGGCCAGGCCTGGCCGGCGGCTTCCACGTGCTTGCGCACAGCGTCGGCCGAGCCTTTGCGCACCGCGCGGCCGTCCATGTCCACCCCGCTCATGCGGGTGTTGGCCGAGAACGGAATGAAGGTGGCATGCACCGGCGACAGTTCGCGCTCGCGGATATTGAACTTCTGCTTGGCCAGCACCACGATGCTGCGCCCTTCCGGCGTTTCGTCCGCCAGCGACGCCAGCTGCGCCACGTCGGCCAGTTCGCGCTCGGTCACGCCCGGCGCGGCGAAGAAGGCCGGTGCCTGGCGGTTGCCGAGGGTGATGGTGCCGGTCTTATCCAGCAGCAGCACGTCCACATCGCCCGCCGCCTCCACCGCGCGGCCGGAGGTGGCGATCACATTGGCCTGCATCATGCGGCTCATGCCCGCCACGCCGATGGCCGACAGCAGGCCGCCGATGGTGGTGGGGATCAGGCACACCAGCAGCGCAATCAGCACGGTGATGGTGACCGGCGAGCCGGCCTGCGACGCCGCCACCGAGAACAGCGAGAACGGCAGCAGGGTCGCGGTCACGATCAGGAACACGATGGTCAGCGCCACCAGCAGGATGGTCAGCGCGATCTCGTTCGGCGTCTTCTTGCGCTTGGCGCCTTCGACCATGGCGATCATGCGGTCGAGGAAGGTCTCGCCGGGATTGGCGGTCACCTGCACCACCAGCCAGTCCGACAGCACGCGCGTGCCGCCGGTCACGGACGAGAAGTCGCCGCCCGATTCGCGGATGACGGGCGCCGATTCCCCGGTGATCGCGCTTTCATCGACCGAGGCCACGCCTTCCACCACCGTGCCGTCGATCGGGATCACGTCGCCGGCTTCCACCAGCACGTGGTTGCCCTTGCGCAGGTCGGTGGCCGGGCAAGGCAGCCACGGCGTGCCGTGCTTGGGCACGGCCAGCTTCTTGGAGGTGACGCTTTGTTTCAGGCTGCGCAGCGACGCGGCTTGCGCCTTGCTGCGTCCTTCGGCCATGGCTTCGGCGAAGTTGGCGAACAACACAGTGAACCAGAGCCAGACCGCGGTGGCCAGGATGAAGCCCGGGCTGGCCTCCCCCGCGCCGTCCAGCGCCTGGAAGTAGAGCAGCGTGGTGATGATGCTGCCGATATAGACCACGAACATGACAGGGCTGCGCAGCTGCACGCGCGGGTGCAGTTTGCGGAAAGCGTCGGCCACCGCCGGCAGCACGAGCTGCCGGTCGAACAGCTTGAAGGACATGGTGGGTACTCCTTACTTATACAGTTGCAGGTGCTCGATCACCGGGCCGAGCGCCAGCGAAGGAACGTAATTCAACACGCCCACCAGCAGCACCACAGCCACCAGCAGGAAGACGAACATCGGGCCGTGGGTCGGCATGGTGCCGGCGTTGGCCTGCAGGCGCTGCTTGCCGGCCAGCGAACCGGCGATGGCCAGCACCGGCACGATCACCGCGAAGCGGCCAAACCACATGGCGATGCCCAGCATGGTGTTGTAGAACGGCGTGTTGGCGGACAGGCCGGCGAAGGCGCTGCCGTTGTTGTTGGCGGCGGAGCTGAAGGCGTACAGGATCTCCGAGAAGCCGTGCGCGCCGGGGTTGGCCACCCCGCCCTTGCCCGCATCCAGCATGACGGCGACGGCGGTGCCCACCAGCACCAGGGTCGGCGTGACCAGGATGGCGATGGAAGTCATCTTCATTTCGTAGGACTGGATTTTCTTGCCCAGGTATTCCGGCGTACGGCCGATCATCAGGCCGGCGATGAAGACCGCCATGATGGCGAACACCAGCATGCCGTACAGGCCCGCGCCGACGCCGCCGAACACCACCTCGCCCAGCTGCATCAGCAGCATCGGCCCCATGCCGCCCAGCGGCGTGAAGGAATCGTGCATGCCGTTGACCGCACCGCACGAGGCGGCGGTGGTGACGGTGGCGAACAGGCTGGTGGCGGCGATGCCGAAGCGCGTCTCCTTGCCTTCCATATTGGCGCCATCCACGCCCATGGCCTGCAGCGCAGGGTGGGCCTGCTGCTCGGCGGCTGTGATGCCGATGGCGGCCGCCGCGAACATGATGGTCATGGCGCCCAGCAGCGCCCAGCCCTGGCGGCGGTCGCCCACCATGCGGCCGAAGGTGAAGCACAGCGCAGCCGGGATCAGGAAGATGGCAAGCATCTGCATGAAGTTCGACAGCGCGGTCGGGTTCTCGAACGGGTGCGCCGAGTTGGCGTTGAAGAAGCCGCCGCCATTCGTGCCCAGCATCTTGATCGCTTCCTGCGACGCCACCGGGCCCATGGCGATGGTCTGGGTCGCGCCCTGCAGCGTGGTCACTTCCTGGTACGGGGAGAAGTTCTGGATCACGCCCTGCCCCGCCAGCAGGATGGCCAGCACGAAGGCCAGCGGCAGCAGCACATACAGCATGATGCGCGTCAGGTCGACCCAGAAGTTGCCGATCGACTTGGCCGAACGCGCCGCGAAGCCGCGGATCAGGGCGAAGGCGACGGCGATGCCGGTGGCGGCGGACAGGAAGTTCTGGCCCGACAGGGCGACCATCTGGCTCAAATAGCTCATGGTCTGCTCGCCGGCATAGCCTTGCCAGTTGGTATTGGCCACGAAACTGATGGCGGTGTTGAACGAAGAGTCCGCGCCCACGCCCGGCAAGCCTTGCAGGTTAAGCGGAAGCCAGCCCTGCAGGCGCTGCACCCCATACACGAACAGGGTGCCCAGCAGGTTAAACACCAGCAGGGCCATGGCGTAGTGCTTCCAGCCCATGCCGCGCTGCGCCTCGTCATCCGGCACGCCGGCGATGCGGTACAGGCGCTGTTCCAGGGCGTACAGCCAGCCCAGGCCCGGGATGGCGCGGCCGTCGGCCACGCGCGCCAGGAACCCGCCCAGCGGCCAGGCGGCAGCCAGCAGGACGAGCAGGAATACCGCCAGCAGGAGGATTGATTGGGCCGTCATTACATATCCTCCGCTTTCAGCAGGGCGAGCAGCAGGTAGGCCAGCAGGCCCACCGTGGCGATAGCGCCGACCAGGTAGAAGATGTTCATGGCCGGTCCCCCAGCTTGGCGCAGCCGGCGGCCATGGCAGCCACCAGCGCGAAGAAGGCGACGATTGCGCCGATAAATACAAAGTCCATTGTGGTTCCCCGAAAGGTCTTGTTTTGCTGTGGACCAGCTTATCGAGCCGCGCCTAAAATCGGTGTAAAGACTCGGCAAGCCGGTGTAAACAAGATGTAAAAATCAGAAGGTGCGGCTGGCGGTGAGCTGCAGCGCGGACTTGCCCAGGAACTTGCCGTTGGCCGGCGAGGCATAGGCGGACTTGCGGGCACTGGTGCCGACGGCCGCCAGCTGCACGCTGGCATAGCCAAAGTCGCGCGTGACGCCGAGCTTCCAGTCGGTGTAGTCCGCATCGCCGTGCCGGCGCACGCGCTGGCGGCCGGCGTGCAGGTTGATGGTGGTGCCCTGGCCGGCTTCCAGGTTGGTCGACAGGTCCAGGTAGCCGGAGTTTTTGCTGTCCACGAAGCCGAACAGGTTGGTCACGGCGTGCGAGTACTTCAGGGTGGCCGGGCCGACGCCGAGCTGGCCGTAGATTTCCGTGGTATCGGGATTGGCCTGGCCGGGGATGCGGCCCTTGTAGATATAGGTCAGGACGCCCACGTCATAGCTGGCCGATGCGCCCAGCTGGCCGCGCTTGCCGCCGTATAGGTCCAGCTCCACGCGGCCGGCGCCGCCGGCATCGCGCGTCCAGCTGATGGTCGAAGCCCAGGCGCCCGCGTACAAGCCGCTGCCCGCGTCAACCACATCCGCCCCGCCCTGCAACGCCGGCTGCAGACGGGTTTGCGAGATGCCGCGATAGCGGTAATCGCTGGTCAGCGCGGTATTGAACGACAGGTCCGCCGCAAAAGCAGGCGCCGCCAGCATTGCGGCAGCGAGGAAAAACACGTTCTTCATAAATCCACTTTCGTCAAAAAAGAAGGTAACGAAAGCGTATCGACCAACGCGTAAAAACGGTCTAAAGACTCCAGCACCGCCCATCAACGCCGCATAAAAATGTCCACCTTGGGGCGGTACGGCGATCCGGCAGGAAGAAAAGCGGACATTTCTTCAGGAAATGTCCACTTTTCTTCCTGACCCCATGGTGGACATTTCAGAGGCGCATGAATTTGCGGAGGACGGATTGCACCTGGTGCTGGGCCAGGGGCTTGTCCAGCATGCCGGCGGCGCCGGCGGCGCGGGCGCGGGTGCTGTCGTAGTCGTGGGCGGATTGGGCGAGGAAGACTACTTCGGGCTGCCCTGCTTCGCTGCGCAATTGGGCGCATAGCAGGTAGTGGTCGATGATGGGGGCGGCGAAATCGAGCAGTACGACGGCGACTTGCTGCTGCCGGCATAGCGCGAGCGCGGCGACGCCGTCCACCGCCCACAGCACGGGCGTGCCGAACTGCTTCAGGCTCCGGCCCAGTTGTTCGCTGAAGTGGGCGTTGGCGTCGACGCACAGCACGGCGCCTTCGCGGCGCGGCTTACGCATCCTTTCGTACACGGCGGGCTCGGTCAGGTCGAGGTCGAGCCGTTCGCGGCGCCGGCGTTCGGGCACCAGCGGCTGGCCGGCGGCGGACAGGCCGGCCAGCACTTCGGCGCGGCGCGCCATCAGGCGGGCCAGTTCGGCGTACAGGGCGTTCCATTGCACCGGCAGCGGCAGGTTGGGATAGGGCAGCACCACGCCCGTGGCGCCCAGCACCAGGGCGGGCCGGATGTCGCCTGCGGCCAACGATGCGATGGCGGCCAGCGCTTTCAGTTCGGTGCCGTTGGCGAGGTAGATGTCGGGGTCCTGCAGGCTGTCGGCGGACAGGCACAGGTAGCTCGGTCCGTCGGCCGGCGCCCGCGCCAACCCCTGCGCAAGGGCGCGTTCGGCGTCCGTCGGGAAGCCGACCAGCCTGACAGCGAACGGGTGCCGATCTGTGGTCATAAACCCATTTTACCGCCGCGATTCCCTTGCGCCACCGGCCGTTGCGGATAGAATGCGCAGGCAAGAGCCCCGTCAAGACGGAAAATACTGTATATAATCACAGCACTTTGCACTACCAAGAACATGTATGGCCACTAAAAAACCAGTTTCCGACTACAGCGAATCATCCATCCGCGTCCTGAAAGGACTGGAACCCGTTAAGCAGCGCCCGGGTATGTATACCCGTACCGAGAACCCGCTGCACATCATCCAGGAGGTGATCGACAATGCCTCCGATGAAGCACTGGGCGGCCATTGCAAGAACATTATCGTGACGCAGAATGCCGACGGTTCCATCACCGTCGAGGATGACGGCCGCGGCATCCCGGTCGGCCTGCACCCGGAAGAGAACGTGCCGACGGTGGAAATCGTCTTCACCCGCCTGCACGCGGGCGGCAAGTTCGACAAGGGTTCGGGCGGCGCCTATGCCTTCTCGGGCGGCCTGCACGGCGTCGGCGTGTCCGTCACCAATGCGCTGTCCAAGCGGTTGGAGATCTCGGTGTGGCGTAAAGACGACGCCGGCAACGGTTTCCACCAGATCGCGTTCGAGCACGGCGACCTGGTCGAGCCTTTGAGCTCCATGCCGGCGCCGAAGGACGGCAAAAAGTCCGGTACCCGCGTCACCGCCTGGCCGGATGCGAAGTATTTCGATTCGCCGCTGATCTCGCAGGTCGAGCTGCAACGCCTGCTGCGCTCCAAGGCGGTGCTGCTGCCGGGCGTGTCCGTCACGCTGAAAAACGCCAAGACCGGCGATGAGCAGACCTGGATGTATAAGGATGGCCTGCGCGGCTACCTGAACGAGCAGCTGGCCCAGACCACGTCGGGCGGCGAAACCCTGATTCCGCTGTTCGAGGGCGAGCAGTTCGCTACCCCGGACGCGGAGGGCTTTGCCGAGGGCGAAGGCGCGTCGTGGGTGGTGGCGTGGACCGAGGAAGGCGCCGTGGTGCGCGAGTCCTACGTGAACCTGATCCCGACCCCGAACGGCGGTACCCACGAATCGGGCCTGCGTGAAGGCCTGTTCGGCGCGATGAAGAACTTCGTCGAGCTGCATTCGCTGCTGCCGAAGGGCGTGAAGCTGCTGCCGGAAGACGTGTTTGCGCGCGCTTCCTTCGTGCTGTCGGCCAAGGTGCTGGACCCGCAGTTCCAGGGCCAGATCAAGGAGCGCCTGAATTCGCGCGACGCGGTGCGCCTGGTGTCGACTTTCTCCAAGCCGGCGCTGGAGCTGTGGCTGAACCAGCACATCGACTACGGCAAGAAGCTGGCGGAGCTGGTGATCAAGCAGGCGCAATCGCGCCTGCGCTCGGCGCAGAAGGTCGAGAAGAAGAAGTCTTCCGGCGTGGCGGTATTGCCGGGCAAGCTGACCGATTGCGAGTCGGACGATACGGCGCGCACTGAGATCTTCCTGGTCGAGGGTGACTCGGCGGGCGGTTCGGCCAAGATGGGCCGCGACAAGGAGTTCCAGGCCATCCTGCCGCTGCGCGGCAAGGTGCTGAACTCGTGGGAGACCGATCGCGACCGCCTGTATGCGAACAATGAGATCCACGATATCGCGGTGGCGATCGGGGTTGATCCGCACAACTATGGCGATACGCCGGACCTGTCCGGCCTGCGCTACGGCAAAATCTGCATCCTGTCCGATGCGGACGTGGACGGCTCGCACATCCAGGTGCTGCTGCTTACCCTGTTCTTCCGCCATTTCCCGGCGCTGATCGACCGTGGCCATATCTGCGTGGCGCGTCCGCCGCTGTACCGCGTGGATGCGCCGGCGCGCGGCAAGAAGCCGATCCAGAAGCTGTATGCGCTGGACGACGGTGAGCTGGTGGCAATCGAGGACAAGCTGCGCAAGGATGGTTTGAAGGAAGGTTCGTGGACCATTTCCCGCTTCAAGGGCCTGGGTGAGATGAATGCGGAGCAGCTGTGGGAAACCACCATGAATCCGGATACACGCCGCCTGCTGCCTGTGTCGCTGGGCGATTTCGACCATAGCTATTCGTCCTCGCGCTTCAATATGCTGATGGGCAAGGGCGAGGCTGCGGCGCGCCGTGCCTGGATCGAGGAGCACGGTAACGAAGTGGAAGCTGATATTTAAACCCGGTAAACCTGTGTCTGACCCAAGGGTCAGACACATCCTCCGCGACAGCCGCGTGACGTGGGTCAGACGGGGACGCCTAGTCCCTTGGGTCTGACCCAGGTTTACCGGGTCTAAGGAAAAGACAACAAATATGACTCAAGCAAATCTCTTTGACGACCCAACCCCAGAGATGCCGCCCAGCGGTGGCGGCAGCGATGACGGCGGCGAAACCCTGACCCTGTCCACCTTCGCCGAGCGCGCCTACCTGGACTACGCCATTTCCGTGGTCAAGGGCCGCGCCCTGCCGGACGTGTGCGACGGCCAGAAGCCGGTGCAGCGCCGCATCCTGTATTCGATGAATGAACTGGGCCTGGGCCCGACCGCCAAGCCGCGCAAGTCCGCCACCGTGGTGGGCGATGTGCTGGGTAAGCTGCACCCGCACGGCGACCAGTCGGTGTACGACGCGCTGGTGCGCATGGCGCAGGACTTCTCGCTGCGCTATCCGCTGATCGACGGCCAGGGTAACTTCGGTTCGCGCGACGGCGACGGCGCTGCGGCGATGCGCTACACCGAAGCCCGCCTGACCCCGATCTCGCGCCTGCTGCTGGACGAAATCGACCAGGGCACCGTGGACTTCATCCCGAACTACGACGGTTCGTACGAGGAACCTGCCCTGCTGCCGGCGCGCCTGCCGATGGTGCTGCTGAACGGCGCCTCCGGTATCGCGGTGGGCCTGGCGACGGAAATCCCTTCGCACAACCTGGGCGAGGTGGCGAAAGCCGCCGTGGCCATGATCCGCAACCCGAAGATCTCGCATGCGGAACTGATGGAGCTGATCCCCGGCCCGGACTTCCCGGGCGGCGGCCAGCTGATCACCCCGCGCGCGCAGATCGACGATATGTACGCCTCGGGCCGCGGCTCGATGAAGGTGCGGGCGCGCTGGAAGATCGAGGAACTGGCGCGCGGCCAGTGGCAGGCGGTGGTGTACGAGCTGCCGCCGGGCACTTCGGCGCAAAAGGTGCTGGAGGAAATCGAGGAACTGACCAACCCGAAGGTCAAGCTGGGCAAGAAGGCGCTGTCGCCGGAACAGGTGGCGCTGAAAGGCTTGATCCTGGGCCAGCTGGACAAGGTGCGCGACGAAGCCGGCCGCGATGCGCCGGTGCGACTGGTGTTCGAGCCTAAGTCGAAGAACCAGAACCAGACTGAGTTCATGCACATGCTGCTGGCGCACACTTCGCTGGAGACTTCGGCGCCGATGAACCTGGTGATGATCGGCGGCGACGGCCGTCCGCGCCAGAAGGGTATCGGCGACATCCTGGCCGAGTGGATCGAGTTCCGCTTCGCCACCGTGACCCGCCGCACCCAGTTCCGCCTGAACAAGGTCGATGAGCGCATCCATATCCTGGAAGGCCGCCAGATCGTCCTGCTGAATATCGACGAAGTGATCGCCATCATCCGCAATTCGGACGAGCCGAAGGCGGCGCTGATCGAGCGCTTCAAGCTGTCGGACCGCCAGGCGGAAGACATCCTGGAAATTCGCCTGCGCCAGCTGGCGCGCCTGGAAGCGATCAAGATCGAACAGGAACTGTCCGAGCTGCGCAAGGAGCGCGAGGGCCTGCAGGACGTGCTGGACAATCCGTCCACCCTGCGCCGCCTGGTGATCAAGGAAATCGACGGCGACGCCAAGACTTACGGCGATGCGCGCCGCACCCTGATCGAGGAAGCGCAGAAGGCTGTGGTGGAGCAGAAGGTGGCCGACGAGCCGGTGACCGTGATCATCTCCGAGAAAGGCTGGGTGCGCGCACGTACCGGCATCGGCCACGATCCGGCGCAATTCACCTTCAAGGCGGGCGACTCGCTGTACGGCGCCTTCGAGTGCCGCACGGTCGATACCCTGCTCGGCTTCGGCGACAACGGCAAGGTGTATTCGGTGCCGGTGGCTGCCCTGCCTAACGCGCGCGGCGACGGCGTGCCGATCACCACGCTGGTCGACCTGTCGGGCGGCGCGCGCCTGCTGCACTATTACGCAGGCACTGGCGACAAGCAGCTGCTGCTGGCGTCGGATGCGGGCTACGGCTTTATCGCCAAGGCGGGCGACATGGTGTCGCGCCTGAAGGGCGGCAAGTCCTTCATCACGCTGGACGAAGGCGCCAAGCCGCTGCCGCCGACCGTGGTGGTGGATAACGCCAGCGCGGTGGCGGTAATCTCGGAGAAGGCCAACCTGCTGGTGTTCGGCATGGACGAGATGAAAGTGCTGTCCAACGGCGGCCGCGGCGTGATCCTGATGGACCTGGCCGATAAGGAGAAGCTGGTGGCTGCCTGCGCGATCACCGACAAGGGCGTGACGGTGCAGGGCACCGGCAATGCGCAGAAGGCGAAGGAGGATCGCATGGGTCCTACCGCGCTGGCGCCGCACTTCGGCAAGCGCGCGCGCAAGGGTAAGCCGATGCCGGTACGGATCAAGCCAACCGGTTTGGCGCCAAACACCTGACCCTGGCCCGCGGCAGCCGCGTCAAATGGGTCTGACCCTTGGGTCAGACCCAGGTTTAACGGGTTTAACGCGGCGCGTAAAGGTCGATCGTCTCCTGCACCGCCTCATTGCACACCACGCAGAACGCCTCGCTGCGGTCAAACATCAGGCACTGCTGCTGCGAACGGTAATAACCGGTCGCTTCATAATTCGCCCCCTCAAACGCCCCCACCGCCTTGCGGTTCGGCGCCTTGGAGAACAGGTTGTTCGTCCAGGCCAGATCTTCCTTGAACAACTTGCTCATCTCCGATTCCGGGCGATTATCCTTGCGCAGCTGCGCGCGGATCTTCTGGTACTCGCGCGAGTGCGCCTCGTATTCGGCCTTTGGCCACGCGGTCGGCAGTGCGGTGCCGGGCGTGACGTGCTTCTTCCATTTCACGTTGGCCGGATCCAGCAGCGCCGTCACATTCGGCTCCCACGGTTCCATGCGCACGCCGCCGGTGGCGTAGGCGACCGGCGAGGTGTAATACTCGTCCGCCAGGCCGGCGAAGTGGTGGCCGAATTCGTGCACGAACAGGTAGTTGTTCCAGTCGTTGTCGGCCGCTGCGGTGCTGAACTGGCCGTAGATGCCGCCGCCGCCGTACGTATCGTTGTTGACCAGGATCTCAATGAACTCGTACGGCGCATGCTGCGAAATCTCGCGCAAGGCGCGGTTGTCCAGCGTCAGCACATAGCGCTCGCTGCCGAAGATGTCGTAGCGCGTGCCCAGTTTGGACGCCTTGTGCGCGCCGGTCGAAGGGCGCGATACGCCGCTCTCCTGGGTCGGCACCGCAATCGCCCACACGTTGAAGTCCTTGGCGCGCTCCTTGAACGGCGACACGGTGAACAGGTAGTCGGACAGCTTGCGCGCCGAAGCTTCGAACTTGGCCATGTCGGACTTGGTATAGCCGTCGCCCAGGATCAGCAGGTCGACTTTCTTTTCGCTCGGGCCGTTGACGCGGATCGGGATCGGCTTGGCCGGCGCCGGGTCCTGCTTGCGCACCACGTCCATGGCGTCGGTGTCGATCTCCACGCTCCAGGCAATGGAAAACTCATTGCGTTCATCGCGCTTGAGGATACGCACCTTGACCGGGCGGTCCGGCTTGGGGAAGCGCACCGATTCATGGAAGCCGCGTGTCAGCTTGCCCGCTTCCTCGGTGGACTTCCATTCGCCGAAGATGGTGGAAAAGGTGCGGGTGTACAGCACCTTGCCGGTCTTGGCATCCGCCACTTCCACCTTGTTCACGCCACGGTTGGTGGTGTCGATGGTCTTGGACATATCGCCCGGCCATGGCAGCGGCTCAATCACAACTTGTTCCAGTGCGTAGCTTTCGTTTAGCGCGTTACCGGTGTGCATATAGTCGACACGGACGGTAGCGGGCTGCGCGGCCATTGCAAGACCGGCAACGGCGCCCAGTGCGGCGCCCGCCAGCAGGCGATTCAGGTAGGACATGAAGTCTCCAGTGTGGTTTTAATGGCGAGTATTGTAGCTTCGGTTTGCGCAATCCTATAGACCACCCGCCAGGGCGGGCCTAAGATCATTCCATGCCTACCGAACCCGATCAGCTCCGCACATGGCTGGCCGCAGCCGGCCAGCAGGACGCCGCCGCCTTCCGCGCCTTGTATAACGCGGCGGCGCCGAAACTGTTCGGCTTTGCCTTGCGTATATTGCGTAAGCGCGAATTGGCCGAGGAAGCGCTGCAGGAGGGTTTCGTGTCGATCTGGCACGCGGCCCCCGACTACCAGGCCGGCCTGGCGGCGCCGCTGACGTGGATGGCGGCCATCGTGCGCAACAAGGCGCTGGATATCCTGCGCCGCACGGACAATACGATGGAACTCGATGACACGTTGCTGCGCGACGATGCCAGCACACCCGCCGAGGCGAGCGAAATGAGCAGCGATGCGCGCGCCCTGGCCGCCTGCATGGCGCGCCTGGAAGGGCTGCACCGGCAGGCGATCGGGCTGGCCTTCTTCCACGACCTGTCGCATAGCGAAGTGGCGCAGCGCATGTCGCTCCCCGTCGGCACCGTGAAAACCTGGATACGGCGCGGCCTGGAACGGCTGCGCCTTTGCCTGGCCAAGGGAGGCATGCCATGAATATCCGCGGCAACGAAGCCCTGCGCGACAGGCTGGCGGCGGAATACGTCACCGGCACCTTGCGCGGCGGCGCGCGGCGCCGTTTCGAGGCCTGGATGTATAGCGATGCTGCTTTGCGCACCCTGGTGCGCGAATGGGAGGGGCGCCTGCTGCCCATGCATGAATTCGTGCGCGCGCAGGAGCCCTCGCCACATATCTGGCGCAATATCGAAACGCGCCTGCACCTGAAGCCGGAACGCAGCCGCTGGCATTTCTGGCGCGGTTTCGGCCTCGGCATGGCGTCGGCGGCGGTGGCGGCGGCGCTGGTGGCGACGATCGGCTTGCAGCAAGTGCGCGGACCGTCCTACGACCTGGTGGCCACGCTGACGGACCAGCAGGCGCAGCCTGCGCTGCTGGTCAAGGCCGATACCCGCAAGCGCGTGCTGCAGGTGCATACCGTTGGCGCGGCTGCGGTGCCGGAGGGACGCTCGCTCCAGCTGTGGGCTATCCCGAAGGCCGGCTCGCCGCGTTCACTGGGCGTGCTCGGGGCCGACGGGCGCGGCACGTTTGCGCTGGCGGCGGGCGGCGTGGGCGGCGACGTGGTGCTGCTGGCGATCTCCCTGGAGCCACTCGGCGGTTCGCCCGATCCGAACGGCCCCACCGGGCCGGTGCTGTACAAGGGCCCGTGGCTCAAGGCCATGTGATCACGCTGCGGCGCGCTGGATAGTCCACGCCAGCGCCAGCAGCGCGATGCCGGCCGATCCGCCTTTCACCACAACTTGCCGGTAGGCCCATGTGCTGCGCATGGCATAAGCCAGCGGCACGAAGGCTGCAACAATCGCCAGCTGCCCCGCTTCCACGCCTAGATTGAATGCCGCCAGGGCGAGCGCCTCGGCTCCTTGCGGCAGGCCGAGGTCGCCCAGTACGCCGGCAAAGCCAAAGCCGTGCAGCAGGCCGAAGGCGAAGGCTGCCAGCCAGCGTTTGCCTTCCACCACCGGGCGCAGGTTGTTGAGCGCGGCGCATGCGACGGAGGCGGCGATGGCCGTTTCGACCCAGCGCGCGGGCAGGCTGGCGATGTGCAGCGCTGCCAGCGCAAGCGTAATGGAGTGGGCCAGCGTGAACGCGGTGACGATTTGCAGCACGTTGCCGGTGGCCCTGCGCCAGCCCGCAGCCAGGGCGGCCGGCAGCAGCAGGCAAAGCAGGAACAGGATGTGGTCATAGCCGGTCCAGATGTGCCATACGCCGTGGCGCGTGTAGTCGGCCGCCTGGCGCCAGGCGCTGGCCGCTGCCGCCTCCGCCTCGGCCTCGGCCTCGAAGCGTGTACTAGCGCCGCCCAGGACCACGCTGCGCGTGCTGCCGTTGGCGCTGATGCTGGCCAGGCCGCGATGCTGCGCGTCGATATCTGCGAACAGGCGGTAATCGAGGATGAAGGCGGTGCCGGCCGCGCATGCGCCTTGCAGCAGCAGGACAGCATAGGCGCCATCCGAATGGCTTTCCACCTGGTGGCCGGTGGCGCGCAGCCGGCAGCCCGGCGCCAGGCGCAGGCGGGCCAGCGCGTAGTCGGCGATATCGGCGTGGCGCACGCGCACCTCGTCCCAGGTCAGCCGCAGGTCGCCGTCTGCGTCCAACCCGAGCGCCAGGTCGAGGTCGCGCAGGGCGATGTCCCAGCGGCCGTCCAGCGCCAGCTGCGCGGGGCCAGCGGCCAGCCGCAGGGTCAGGTAGCTGTCGCTCGGCTTGTGGGCGCTGGCGGTGCCGGCGGCCAGCATCAGGCATAAGGCTGCGAGGAAGCGGGTGATCATGCCGGGCCTCCTTCCAGCGCGCGCACCAGGGCGTCGATGGCGCGGTCTTCCATGCCATGCTGGCGGCGCCACGCCAGCGCTTCACGCACGGCGGCGGGAGCGCGCGCCGCCACCGCCGACTCGAGGAGGATGCGCAAGTCGGCCGTCTCCTTCTGCACTTGCCAGTTAGCCAGCGCCAGCTTGAGGGCGGCTTGCGGATTGCGGCGCAGGCGCAGTTCGAAGCGCGCCTGCTCGCGCTGGTGGGTGGCATCGCCGCGCCGCAGCGCGGCGTCGAAGCGCGCCTGCAATTCAGCCACAGACGAGGAGGCTGGTGCGCTGGCCAGCGCAAAGCGCAGCAGCAGGCTGTCGATATGGCGCTGCCCGCGCAGCAGCAGTTGCACCTCGGCGTGACGGCGCTGTTCAAGCAGCAGGTCGGCGTAGGCGCCGAGCAGGTAGCTGTCGTGCGGCGCCAGGGCGAGCGCCTGCCTGAAGCGCGCTTCGGCCGCTGCGGCATCGCCGCGCCGCGCGGCCAGTTCGCCAAGCAGCGTCATGGCCCAGACGCGCACGCCCTCCCCGCCCACCTGCTGCACATCCGGGGTGGCGCGGGCCAGCGCCAGCGCCAGCAGGCGCTCGCTGGCGGCGAGCTGCCCGTTCGCGGCACGGGCGTTGGCCAGGCAGGCGATGCCCGCCAGCTCGCTGGCCAGCCCCGACAAGCGCCCGCAGCTGCGCACGGCCGCGCTGAACTCGCCTTGCACAACCTGTATCGTGGCCAGCGTCAGCCAGGCCTGCGCATTGGCCGGCTCGGCGGCGGTCACCGCCGCCAGATCGTGCATGGCTTCCCGGAAGCGATGGTTCGATTGCAGCAAGGTCGCGCGCAGCAATCGGATCGGCGGCGGCGGGGCGGCGCCACTCCACCAGGGCGACAGCAGCGCCTGCGCCTGGCCGAAATAGCGCGGATCGCTGCTGGCCCGTCCCAGCTCGATATAGCGTTGCGCCAGCGCGGCGACATGTTGCGGGTCGCGCGGTGCGGCAGCCAGCTGCGCGCGCTGGCGGTACAGTGCGGCGTCGGCGCGCTGCGGCAGGGTTTCCAGCACCTGCGCCCCGGAACGCGGGACGAAAGGCGCCGCCGGTGCGCAAGGCGGCGCCAGCGCAGCCAGGGCGAGCGTGAAAGATGCAAGCGCTTTCATGGCAGCCCTCACTCAATGGCAATCGGCTCGCCGCTGTCCGGCATTGCCGGCAGCACAGCGCCCGTGTCAGCCGGTTCGGCGGAGTCCGGGGCATCGCGCACCAGGGTCACCAGCGCCGCGGTAAATGCGTCGCCGGGCATTGCAGGTGGCGGTGGCGGCGTCGCTTCGGCGCCGGCAGAACCAGCGCCGCTGCCGCCGCAGGCAGCCAGCAGCAAAGCCGCCAGCACAGGGCATAGGCATTTCATGGCGGTCCCTCCTACTGCTGCGGCGAGCCGGCAATCGGCGTCCGCAGATACGGGAAGCTGGCGTTGAAGTAGCTGTCGTCCACAAACGCGCCATCGGTAAAGCGGATCGCCCCCGCCGGCGCATCGCCAGGCGCGCAACCGATATTCAGCGTGCACAGCTTGCCCATCACCACGCGCAGGGCGATATCGACCACGTCGTCGCCCGGCCGCCGCCCATTCGGGAAGCCGGCATTATCGCCATCGATCACGCCCAGCCGCTTCTGCGCGCCCTTGGCCACCGGCGCAATCGCCGTGTTCAGGCGCAGCATTTCGGCGGGCTTCACGCGCGCCGGCTGGTTCAGCCCCGGCACCCCGGTCAGGAAGGCCGTCACCAGGTCCTTGCGTGGGAAATTGGTCGGCGCCTTCGCCCCCGCGCTGCCGAACAGCACTTCCACCAGCGCCGGCAAGGTCGGGTTGGTCACGTAATCGGCGAACTGCGCGTCCTGCAGCGGCTTGCTGTGATTGAAGCGGTCCTTGTCCTTCAGCCCGATCACCACCTCGTTCACCAGCGGCATGCCAAGGCGCGACACCTGTGTCCACGCCCCACCCTCGCGCGAGCCGCCGTTCGGACTGAGCAGGCGGCCCTGGCGCAGGCTGGCCGTGGTCCAGCCGCCGATCACCGGCTCGTTGCCGGAAACCAGGCAGGACGTTGCCACCTCCAGCACGATCGAGGTCACGTTCTTGTCGTACAGGTCGTCGCGCGCGTTCTTCTCGGCATTGGCCAGGAACTCCACCGCCGGCGCCTTGATGTTAATCAGGTCGAAGGTTTCGCCCAGGTTGACCACGAACGGATCCTTGCGCTGCCCGACGAACATACGCCCCGGCACCGTGCAGCCGGGAATCGCCACCGGCACCACATGCTTGCCCGCATACGCTGCATAGTCGGGAATCGACTTGTTGCCGATATTGTCGATCGGCTTGTCAAAGACATTGGCGCCGCTGCCCGCGTGGCGCAGCGCCTGCCGCACGCCGCGCCGGTCGCCGCGCACCAGGTCCACGGTAAAGGTCTCGCGCACGTTCAGCCCGGCCGGGTTCACGTCGCTGATCGGCCCGCCGTTGATCACGAGCGGGATCGGCACCTTCTTGCCGCCCACCGTGAATGCGCCGTTCTTGATGGTGTTGGTGAAGCGGAACTGGAACGTCAGGTCTTCCCGCGCATCGCCATTGTTATCGATGTGGATCTCATACAGCGCATCCGGGTCCATCATGAAGTAGTTCGGCCCGCCGTACGCATCCTGCAGCGGCGAGTAGTTGGCGACCAGGGTCACGAACTGCTCGCGCCCGGTTTCGTAGCTGCGGAACATGTAGAAATCGGTCGCATCGACCTTGGGTTCGCGCGTGATGAACGGCGCTTCGCGGTGGCTGGATGCCAGCGCCGCCGGTGCCAGGGCCGACAGCAATGCGAGCTGGATAGCGGTGTGCTTGATGGTTGCCATGGTGTCCTCCCGTGTGGTTGGTTGCCATGGCATATACACGCCGCTTACGCGGGCGGATTCACCCGCCTCATTTATATTTGTATAGCGGCCGAGTGATTTCGATAGGCCGGATATCAAGCCGGATGTTGAGCACCGAGTAGGCCTCGCCCACGGTGGACACATAGCCCACGCTATCCGGCGTCTTGGTGAAGCGGAACTCGAAGCCGACCTCGGTACCGCTGGCGCGTGGATTGCCGCTGGCAATGCCGATCGCCTCTTCCTGGTTGCTGTCGATCAGGCGCTCCATCAAATCAACCACCGCGCTATTGCCCAGCACATCATTGCTGAACACGGCGCCGCGCCCCAGGGTGCGGGTGGGGTCGATGCGCCCGGCCGCCTTGTCGGTGGCCGGCGTGAACATGTGGCTGGCGATACTGAACTTGTCGCCACGGTCCAGGTAGCTGATCACCGCATTGCGCACGCCAAAGTGTGGGTTCGCCTTGTCCCACTCGGCGCGCGACAGGTCGATCAGCAGCGCGCCCTTGTAGCCGATGATTTCCACCTCGCGCTGGGCGTTGACCACCATCGCGCTGTCCTCGTCGATGCCAAGGCCGATCTGGTAGCCCTTGGCCAGCATGGCCGGGATCATGCGCGCAAAGCGGCCGCGCACCAGCAGGTGCTGGTCGACGAACACATCGTCGCCGATAAAGCCCAGGCCCGGCCCCAGCTCGCGGCCATCCGCAATGCCGGTCTGCAGCATGGCCAGCACCGCTTTCGGATTGGCGAACATGGTGCTGCTCATGATGGCTGCACCGGCCGAAGTGCCGGCGATCACGCCGCCACGGCGGTAGACGTCCCACACCGCTTCCAGCACGGCAGTCTGCGAACCGTCCTCGCGTACCAGCGCCTTGGTGATGCGGCCCTGGTCGCCGCCGGCAAAATAAACGCCGTCCGCCTCGCGGATTTTCTTCGCCAGCGCCGCATCGTCCGCATTCTTCTTGTAATCGCTGCCCGTCAGCCGCACCGCCACCGGCACCAGGAAGGCATCCGCCCCCCATTTGCGCAGGTAGCCGATGATGATCTGGGCCGAACGTTCCGGATTGCCGGCCGCCGAAGGGAAGACCGCGATGCGCGCGCCCTTGCCGCCGGCCAGTTTCACCACCCGCTGCCAGACGTCCGCATTATCGCCGCGCAGGCCGCCGCCGATGATGACCAGGGAGCCCTGGTGCGCCGCCACAGGCGAAGGCGCGATCGCCGCCGAGCCGCCGCTGAGCGTGGCGCTGGCGCCCGCCACGATGCGCACCGGCGCGGCCGGGTCGGGCACCGGCGCTGGCGGCTGCGGCGCGGACGGGGTGGAGGAAGCGGGCCCTGCAGGCGGCGCCTTGGCCGGGGCTTCCGGCGGCGGCGTGGTGCTGGTACGGCCGCTGGCGGCAGGGACGGGGTTCTTGGGCGGCGCTTCCTTCGCGTGCGAAGTCAGGCCGCAGGCGGCTAGCAGGGCCAGGCCCAATCGGGCCAGGCCGGCGCGGGAGTACAGCTTCACGATGACCTCCTCTTCGACTTGCTCACTGGCAGCGCTGGTAGACATCTGGGTAATACCTCTCCATCAGTGTAGCCGGGCGCGACGGTGGCGTAAAACCGAATTGTGCATACAGTCCGTGCGCATCCGCCGTGGCCAGCGTGAAACGGCGCAAGCCCTGCAGATCCGGGTGAGCGAGCACTGACTTCACCAGTGCCTTGCTGTAACCCCTGCCGCGGTACGCCGGCAGCACGAATACGTCTACCATATTAGCGAAGGTTGACCGGTCTGTGACAACGCGGGCAAAAGCCACCTGATTTCCATCAAGGTAGCCGCCAAAGCACAGCGAGTGCGCGATTGCGCGTTCGACAATTGCACGCGGGATGCCGCGCGCCCAGGCCGACTCTTCCGACAGGAAGCGGTGCACCAGGCCGACATCCAGGCGGGCCGGGTCGCAGCTGACCTCAAAGCCGTCCATCAGCGCGACTTCAGGTAGCGCTCCGGCAGCGGCGCTTTCTCGCCTTCCGGTTGCCACAGCAGTTGCGAGATCCACCAGCGCTGGCCGTCGTTCACCAGCTGGATCGAATTGATGCCGCGCACGAACGGTTTCTCGCCCGGCGCCCGGCGCGCCTCATAGGTGGTGAAAACGTGGGCGATCTGGCCGAAATGCTCGCTGGTGCGCGCCAGCTCGGACTCGTAGAAACCCTCCTTGGCAAACACCGGCGTGGTGCGCGCGATGTAATCCTCGATGCTCAGCACGCGGGTATTCAGCACGCCCTCCTTGTTCGGGCTGTGCACCACCATGCGGCCGTCGGGCCGGAACAGGGAACGCAGGCGGTCCCAGTCGCGCACCTTGCCCGCCGGGCCGGAAATCGTGTCGTACAGGGCAGCCACAATGCTGTCCACAGAGGCCACGTCGGCCGGGCGCGCACCCTGCGCCAAAGCACTGCCGGCGGCCAGCGCCAGCAGTAGCAAACTTGCTAACTTCTTCATCCATTCTCCTACTTGTTTATAATCTTCCGACTCTCACCGGAAAACCTACTATGACAGATCAATTCTCCAAGAAGGCGGAAGCCTGGTCCGCACGCTTCTCCGAACCCGTTTCCGACCTCGTGAAACGTTACACCGCCTCCGTGTTTTTTGACAAGCGCATGGCCAAGGCCGACATCCAGGGCTCCCTGGCACACGCCGACATGCTGGCCGCGCAAGGCATTATCGCCGCCAGCGACCTGGCCGCGATCCAGAAAGGCATGGCCCAGATCAGCGGCGAAATCGACGCCGGCCAGTTCGAATGGCAGCTGGACCTGGAAGACGTGCACCTGAATATTGAAAAGCGCCTGACCGAGCTGGTAGGCGACGCCGGCAAGCGCCTGCACACCGGCCGCTCGCGCAACGACCAGGTGGCAACCGACATCCGCCTCTACGTGCGATCCGCCATCGACGACATCACCGGCCTGCTGCTGCAGCTGCGCGGCGCCCTGGTCGACCTGGCCGAGAAGAATGCCGACGTGATCCTGCCCGGCTTCACCCACATGCAAGTGGCGCAGCCGATCACCTTCGGCCACCACATGCTGGCCTACGTGGAAATGTTCGGCCGCGACGTCGAGCGCATGCAGGACTGCCGCAAGCGCGTGAACCGCCTGCCGCTGGGCGCCGCCGCCCTGGCCGGCACCACCTTCCCGATCGACCGCCTGCGCGTGGCGCAGTCGCTGGGCTTCGACGACGTGTGCCACAACTCGCTGGACGCCGTCTCCGACCGCGACTTCGCCATTGAATTTACCGCCGCCGCCTCGCTGCTGATGATGCACGTGTCGCGCATGTCGGAAGAACTGATCATCTGGATGAGCCCACGCGTCGGCTTCATCGACATCGCCGACCGCTTCTGCACCGGCTCCTCGATCATGCCGCAGAAGAAGAACCCGGACGTGCCGGAACTGGCGCGCGGCAAGACCGGCCGCGTCTACGGCCACCTGATGGGCCTGCTGACCCTGATGAAAGGCCAGCCGCTGGCCTACAACAAGGACAACCAGGAAGACAAAGAACCGCTGTTCGACACCGTCGACACCGTGGTCGACACCCTGCGCATTTTCGCCGACATGGCCGGCGGCATCACCGTCAAGCCGGAAGCCATGCGTTCGGCCGCCCTGCAAGGCTACGCCACCGCCACCGACCTGGCCGACTACCTGGTCAAGAAAGGCCTGCCATTCCGCGACGCGCACGAAGCCGTGGCGCACGCCGTGCGCGCCTGCGACGACCTGAAGATCGACCTGTCCGAGATGTCGCTGGAACAGCTGCGCGCCTTCTCGCCGCTGGTGGGCGAAGACGTCTTCGCCGTGCTGACGCTGGAAGGCTCGGTCGCCGCGCGCGACCACGTGGGCGGCACCGCACCGAACCAGGTGCGCGCAGCGATTGCCCGCGTGCGCCAGCAGCTGGCCGGCTGACGCCTCTCTACCCTGATCGCCCGCGCTGGATGCCACACTCCAGCGCGGCGCCCCTCTTTCCTTCGTTAGGCTAGCATGCGCCACCGCCCGGCACCGGGCACTCACGAAGGAAACCTCTTGCAGTCGCATCTACCCCGCCAGCGCGCCGCCTGGCATGCCGTACTCCTTGGCACATTCATGGCGCTCACCCTGGTGTTTGCCGTTGGCTACGCAGCCCTGGAGTGGGCCGATACCCGGCAGGACAAGTCCTATTACGGCATGACCATCATCTTCGGCGGACTGTTCGCCGGCCTTGGCGCCCTGTTCGTCGGCCCGCTCTCAGGTTTCAGCTTCCTCCGCACACGCCGCAGGTTTTGGCAGGAATGGGGGATCATGATCGGCATGCTGACAATCAGCGGCATTATCCCGGGCTACATATTCTTCCTCGCCACACCGTTCCTCTGACGCTGCATGAACCACAACCGTAGACCCTTATGGCGCGCCGCCCTGACCGGCTTCGCGATTGCCGTTGCCGAGGCCATTTCATCCACGGCCGTCGCCCTTTCGCTGGATTCTTTCGGCCGCGTCCCATCCGGCTACGCCGGCGCGGCGGTTGGACAGGCAATGGGCATGCTTTTCATGATTGCCTTAGCCATGGCGGCCTGTGTTGGCTTGATCGTCGGCGCCACCCTGTTGCGGCGCAAGCGCGGCGTGCTTGTCGAATGGAGCTTGATACTGGGCTGCCTGGCGTTCTTCGTCGTGCTGCCGATATACGTCTTCATAATCAGCCTGGAGAACGTCAACGCGCTGTAATGCGTACTGGCGGGGGAATGGGATGTGGTCACAGACCCTGCCAGATTCGTCGTGAAGATAGATCAGCCATTACGGTAGCTCATTCTTCAATCTGGAAATTCTTCCTTCAGCGTATGTGATCATCTCATCAGCCTCCTTCTTCAGAAATTCCACATAGCGCTGATCATTCGGTCCTGAATATGACGCGAGCAGCGACGCCTCGCCTTGCTCCTTTCTGAACTCCCAATTTTCCTTTGCGTAGGGGATCGGATCGTCATCAAGCTCCCGTTTTAGCTTGCTGAATCTTTGAAGCACATCCTCCGCTTCGGACAGATCACGTCGAATCAACTTTTCCCTATGTGATTTGGATGCGATCGGCATGCCTTTAATCTTGCCGGGCCACTTTTCGTGTGATGGACCACAGTTGCATGCGATCAGGTCAAACGTTCCGTCAGGGTTGCGAATCACCCAGAGTTCGCTTGGGCGTTCATCGACCGGCTTGGGGAGATCCAAGGTTACGGATTGCTTCACTCTCCTTGGACTTCCGTCAGGGCCATTCGGTTGCGAAGTAAGCCAGAGTTCTAGTTGCAGTTCGACCTTGATACCCGGCTGCCATTTTTCAGGAACTGTATAGCAGCACATAAGACCGCCGGCGCCAAACGAGTTGATCGTCTCGCCGCCGGCGCGGTTCTCACCGTCTTTGGGATCGACGATCCTGTAGGTGATCTCATCCTCTGTGTAATTAACGGCATGGACTGGAACGCCAACTGGTTCCGACTGACACGCTGAGATCAATACGCAGCCGCCAAGTACCGCGTATTTCAAAATGCGTTCGAGCTTCATTCCTCAATTCCGTCTTGAGCGCGAAGGTGGGACATTCTTCGCTTCGCATTCCATGCCAAGCTCCGGGCCGTCATGCTCCTGAAAAATGCGCAGCTCATCTGATGAGGACAGGGCGCGTCGATGCGACGCAACGTCGAACGAAGCTCTGCCATCAATGGGTTTCCTTCCGCAATGCCGCAATCTTCTTGTCCGTGCTCGCCACAATTTCATCTGTCTCTGCTTTCAAGAATGCGATGTACTGCTTGTCAGAGGGGCCGGTATACTTCGATATATCTTCCCTGCGGTGTCTAGAATCAGTTTCCCATTGCTGCTTCGCGTACCGAACAGGGTCTTTGGTTAACTCATCCTGTGCTTCCTTAAAAGTCCGCAAGGTATCCTCAAGCAACGCCAAGTCACGCCGAATCAACTTCCGGCGATATGATTCCGATGCGATTGGCATGCCCTTGATCTTTCCCGGCCACTTTTCGTGCGATGGGCCACAATTGCATGCGACCAGATCAAACGCTCCATCAGGATTGCGAATTACCCAAAGCTCGTTCGGTTCATCATCGACAGGCTTGGGGAGGTCCAAGATTACGGTTTGCTTCTCTCTCCTTGGACTTCCGTCAGGGCCATTCTGTTGAGACGTTAGCCAGAGCTCAACTTGCAGTTCGACCTTGATACCCGGCTGCCACTTCCCTGGAACTGAGTAACAGCACATAAGACCGCCAGCGCCAAACGAGTTGATCGTCTCGCCACCGGCACGGTTCTCATCGTCTTTGGGATCGACAATCCTGTAGGTGATCTCGTCCTCTGTGTAATTAACGGCATGTACTGGAACGCCAACTGGCTCCGACTGACACGCTGAGATCAACACGCAGCCGCCAAGTGCCGCGTATTTCAAAATGCGTTTGAGCTTCATTCTTCAATCCCGTCTCAGGCGCGATCGTGGACACCTGGCATTCCCCCGATTCGACGGACACGTCACTTAGGCGCATTTAGAAATGCGGCTGTAATTACTGCCGGATTTTCGGGCCGCTCCCTGCGCTAGCGCCATAACTAAATTCAGCCTTTAGAGTGTGCGTGGAGCACGCCGCTAGCGGCATGGCAGATAATATTGGGGATTATGTCAGCCAAAAATTACCGAGTGCGCGCGTACTCAATGGCATCGAGATCCCATTGCTTCTTCTGAGCTCGTTTTGCACGTGCAACCCGTAGCTTTCTGGCGTTCTCCTCTGCGACCGAATTTCGGATGATCGAGTCTTCTTCATTCCCGAAGTAAACTTTGCGGAACTTTGCCATTCCGGTGCCATTCGCGAGGAACTCGTTAAGACCATCTTTCGCTAGTCCAGCCATAGAGTCATGTACCCATTGGTCGAAGAACTCAACGAGCTCCATGGCCTGTGGCTCTTCACTCAAACTCTGCAGAACACTCACGATGTCACGCTCCGGCGCATCCTCATCAACCAGATATGCATAGTTATTATCTGCAAGCCACTTAAACCAAGCATCAACTTTCGCGCCCATTTGCTGCGCGACTTGATCGGCACTTCCGTCTTCGGCATCGTCATAAAGTGCACTTCCGCGCACTGCAACTTTATGGATGATGAGATCTGCTGGAAATTGAGGATCAGGATGTGAAGCAAGCAAAGTGCTCCGATAAGGCTGGGGAAGCGGGTGGTCGCACCAGCTGGTGCCTTGCATTACCTTATCCATCATCTTCACTGCACGAGCCAATATCGCAATGAAATGCTGCTGTGTATCGCGGAGATATTCGCGCTCAGCTGACGCTGCTTTGAAAAAATTTCGAGAGTAGTAATAGCTCGCGTTCGGATTCGACCCCTTGATCTTCCGCGCTTGATATCGATACGTAAAGTAGTGCGCCATGTGTTGGCGCATCATATCTTCAACGGGAGCCTCTTTAACTCTGGCATGGCTCATATACGTTTGGAATGCGTTCACAGCCGCTTGAGTGGGCACTAATGCTTCCCGGGCACCTTGCTTCATCTCGTGAAGCATGTAAAAGGGAACACCAGCTGCCAGTGCCGCACAGTACATCTCGAATCCCGCAATGCGCGCCAACGCATCGGTTTTTCCTTGAGCTCGACGCGAGTACCCTCCCCCCACATCAGAATGGGCACCTGGATAAACGTACTCTCTTACATTCGGAGGATATATACCCTCCACTCGAACAGAATCCAAGGGAAATGTTGAGCGGACCTCATGCGCCGCTACAATATGCAAGCAACTCTGAACGTGCTTGTGTACCTGCATATTGTTATCTGCCCATGATTGATGCCCATCAGCTTTTAATATTCCCGACGTGTAGGCATTCGCAATCCCGACAGAAGCAACCGTATCAAAAATCCCTAGAAAATTAATGATCAGAGGAATGCCTGCCAGATAGTGCGTACCTCCTTTTTCCTCGCAAATTTCGAACAGCCAATTCACAAATGCACGAGATTCCGCAGCCCCCCGCGAGAAACCAAAGACCGAGACGCTAATGCACTCGAGTTCTGGGATACTCGCGCGGCGCTTCTTTATCCTCTCACTTAACCGTGCAGTCCAAATTCTGAATGCATTATTTCGCATGAATGCCGTTGAGCCTATACCGCCCAAATTATTGGCAATATTCCTTTGCCGCTCATTGCTTATTAACTCGTCCCGCGAGACGTAATCACTCACAAAATTGAGTAATTCGAGCATCGCCCAAAATATTCGTGGCTCGCCATTCCAGGACATTGCAGTGCCCATTTTTCCGCCATCGTCATCGATCTCTTTAAACGGAGTTCCAACGCCAGGAATATATGCTGCATAGTACTTATCTGTCCCAGTGTCTTGTGCATCAGGGAATGCATGGAATAGTCTGACTACATTACTATGCTGATGCTTTGACGGATATTGCTCAACAGATTTGAAATCTCTCTGCATATTGTTGCCAGTTCCATCGAAAAAGAAGCCAGCAAATATTTGACCAGAACAACTAAGAGCCGATTTCCCGACGCGCTTTGCGCATAATGCTTTTGCGCGCAACATCAACTCTCGAGCATTAAGCGGGCGGGAGTTTGATCGGCTTTGAAAGAGTTCTGGATTCTTGGCGGATTGAAATTTAGCACTCATGCCGCTCTCCTGTTTGACTCTCCCACTTTAAATATTCATCCATAGTTGAATCGGCCTTCCAGGGCAATCGAGACAAGTCATCCATTGGGTAAAGCGGATGTTCCGGTGAGCAGCTTGAAACCACCACCTTCACTTTATGGTCGTTATAAAAATGCACGTGAAAATCACCAACTGGATTACCATATCGCGGGATTTCAACTTCTACTGACTGTTCGGGCAAAGGTTTCTCACCTGCTTCGAGACCATATTCCCAGGATATTCTGGCTCGCATCCCGGGACGCCATTGGGCGGGAAGCAAAACACAGCAAGTACGTTTCCCACCACCACCTTCCGGCTCCACATTGGGTCCCATGGCACCATTCACGAAAAATACGTGGATGTACCGATCTTTCGTGTGATTAAAACCCTTTATCGTCGCGGTTACAGTGCGTTCGCCGCACGATGCCAACAAGGACAAGAATGCAATTCCTAGCATGGAAGCAAAAAAACGCTTCATCCTCGAAAAGCCGATATTCGTATCAAAAAAATGCATACTCAGATCAATCCTTCTGTCACCAGCGCCATCCCCAAACCACCATCTTCCCATGCTTTCGCCTTTAAAAACCTAGCCACTCCCTCATCATGTATCGATCTCCCCTCTGATAGGAATGCCGCGACAGAAAACGATACAACATCAGCCCAATTGCTTACTTCGTACTTCCTCGCAATTTCACAACTCAGCGCAATATACGCGTAGCGCTCCGAGTTAAGCATCCCCGTCGGCAAAATGTCTGACATTGAGGTTGATATCATCGACATCACGTTGTCAGGCTCAGCCGCAGCAAGCAAAGCCCCCAGTTGTGCTTGATCTAAATTTATTCTCGTCGGTGCGCCATTAAGTGGTTTTGGAACCACCAGTGGGGTGAGGCACCCACCCCGATCAAGGATCAGCCATTCCGCCACTGATCCCGCAATTGCTGACCATTGTTGAGGCGTGAGTACTCGGGGCAGTTCAGAAAGCGTGCGCGTGTCGGCGAGACGGAGCAACATCCGCTGCTGATCTACAACCGTAATCCAGTGGAGGGGCTCCCACTCAGTGCATAGCTCATCCAGCGGAACTCGGCTGGCGAGGAAACTGATCATGGGCCGGTCGTGACAATGGCGCAGCAAATTGGTCAAAGTTGACTGGCCATTGTGCGGGTCAATTGGCATTAGCATTGGAGCCGCTTTAGACAGGCCTTCATAAGGCGCGCCACCATAGCAATTTAACGAATGTCGCCAGTACGGCGCATCTTCCGCCTTGGGGTAATCAAAGGCTGAGTCAATTAATGCCGCCCAATACAGGCCTTTCTGCGCTCGCGCACGTTCCGTTAAACGCAACAGTGCTTTGGGTACATTTGCAGGATCCTGCCCGAATACTTCCACATTCTTTGTCATTTAGACCACCGCTACAGGCGAACCTGACCTTAATGCTTTGATGAGGCATTCAACGCACACCGGCGCGCTGGAAGGCAGTTCTGGGAACCTGTACTCAGCTCTCTCAGGTCCTACGAGCGACTTCTTGCCCGCCTTGATCTCAATCTTGCCCGGGCACTGCACGGTGATATTGCCGCCGTCGATGGTGATGTTGGCGCCGCCGGCGGTGGAGAGGCTGATCTTCTTGGCAGAGGCCCAGTCGATGTGGGCGTTGGAGCTCTTTACGTTGATCACGTCGCGCGCCTGCACCGTCAGCTCGCCGGCTTGCGCCTGCACGTCGATCGGATCGCGGGCGGCGATGAACTGCATTCCCAAATCCTTCTCACCCGGTTTGACGGCGCCACCCAGCATGCCGATCGACTGCTGCGTGTGGATGCGAAGTTGCGCGCCGGTGGCGAGTTGCGCGTCGGCGCCGGACATCGCGATGGCGGTCTCGCCTGCGGCCACTTGCAGGTCGCGCGCGGCCGTCATTGCCAGGCCGTCTTTGGCGCTGATGGCGATGACTGGGTCGGCGCTATGCGGCAGATTGCCCGAGCCGGGACTTGTCGTGCGTTCGCCGGAATCGGCTTGCGCGGCGTCCAGGCTGGCGCCGCCGACCATGCCGGAAACGGCCGTCAGCAGCGATTGCAGCGGCGCCTCTTTCTCATCGAGTACGCTGGCCTTGGGCTTGTGCGCTCCCATATGCGATGCCAGCCCGATGGTGCCGTGCTTGACTGCGGCATCGCTGAAGGTTTCGCCCAGCTTGACCGCTTGCTTGAGCATGGCGATGCCGGCGGCGTTGTCGCCGGCAGGTTCGCGTTGGGCGGCACTGTGCGCGACCTTGTAGCTGGTGACCAGCAGGCCAGCGCCGGCACGCACGGCGCCGTAGGCATCGGTGCGCAGTTCGGCGCCCTGTCCGCGCAGGCTGCCGCGATAGTTGTCGGCGCTGTGCAGCAGATGTCCCAGGTTCAGTTCCGTGGCGGACTGCGTGGTGCGCAACTGCACACGGCCCTGGTTGTCTGTGTCGTCGAACAGCAGCTGGTTATAGCCGCTGCCGTTGAACTCTTTGCTGCGCAGGCCCCACATGGCGGAACCATTGCGGTGCGCGGCGCTGCTGGCGCCCGCGCCGTGCCAGACCGGGGCGTGGCCGCCAGCCAGGTTGCCTTGCGCCGATGGCGCGTGGTCGTGCGCCTGGGCGTAATGGTCGTCCGCCTGCTGGGCAGTCGCGCCGCCCGGGGTGGGCGCGGTGCCGCTTTCGCCCTGGCCGTTGTACAGTGCGCCGACGACGATGGGACGGTCGATGTCGTTTTCAATGAACTGCACCAGCACTTCCTGGCCGATGCGGGGCAGGAACTGGCTGCCCATGCCGCCGCCGGCCAGGCGCTGGGCAACGCGCACCCAGCAGGTGGCGGCGCCCTCCCCTTGCCAGTGGAAGCGGATACGGACGCGGCCCAGCCGGTCGCAGCAGATCTCTCCAGCGGAGCCGGGACGGTCATTGCCGTCGGCATCGACGACGATGGCGCTCTGGCTGCCATGTGCGGTCGGCTTGGCATGCTGGCGGCCATCGCTGCTTTCCAGCATGGGCCGCCATGGAATAGTGGCGGGTAGCGCCTGGCAGCTGTTGGCATAGCCAGTGCCGCTGGCTTGCTTGAGCAAGGCAGGCAAGTCGGAGACTGCGCCGGCGAGAGGAACGGCCAATTGTTCGAGCAACTCGGGCACGGGGCCGAACAGTTCTGCAAGGCCTTGCCGCGCAGCGGCGGGAAGATTGTTGAGGCCTGCGCTGCAGACGCGCGTGAGCACGAACTCGCTGCCGCCATCTGGCAGCTCCAGCGGAGCGTTGGTCAGTTTTATGCGGGTGCCGGCGCGCAGCGTGCGCACGGTGCTGCGTAACTCCCAAGGCTGGCTGGCTGCTTCGCGCGCTTGCATCTGCAAGGTGGCGTAGCGTAGCGCGTCATCGCTGTCGGTAAAAGCGTATTGGCCAGGATAGTCGAAGCTTTCCGGCAGTTGGGCGTGGCGGCCAAAGTCGCTAATGCAGGTGGGCACGGTGCTGCCGACCAGGCTCTTGGCCTTGTAGTCGTAACTGTAGACGCTGACGCTGCCCGGCAGCATGCGCCGCTCGCGGCGCAGGGACTGCACTGCGTCCGCCTGTTCCACCGCGCGCGCGGCGTGGTAGCGCAGGCCGGCGCCGGCCTTGCTGCTGGCATCTTCCGGGGTGGCGCTTTGTTCGCGGCTGTCGGCAAACAGCATCAGGGTCTGGCTTTCGGCGCCGTCTTCCAGGCGCCAGGTGATACCTTCCTCCGTCAGCAGGCGGCGCACGAAATCGTAGTCCGATTCGCGGTATTGGCAGCAATAGCTGCGCGGCGGGATTTCGGCCAGGACGGCGCGCGCGTCTTCGCTCCACTGCCATTGCGCATAGGGAGCGTGGGCTTCGAACACCGCGTCCACGATGTCGGCAATCGATTTGTCCTGCCATACACGGCTGTTGCGCACTTGCGTCAGCAGCCAAAGCCAGGACGAGATGCGCAGGCGGTAGCGGGCAAAGCCGCCCTCGCTGCCCAGCATACCGGCCTGGCTGATGTAGCCGTGGAAGGCGGTGCGGCTGCCGTCGGCCAGGCTGGCAAGGAAGGTGGCCGGATGGCCCAGCAAGCCGCGCGGATTGATAGCGGCACTGGTCGACAAGGCAATCACTTCGCGCGCGGCCTGCTCCTGCATGCCGTCGCTGGCCAGGAAGGCTTCGACCAGCAGGCCGCTGTCCTTTGTGTCGTCTGCCTTGGGCAAGCGCAGTTCATAGAGCCGGCTGGCGCTTGTGAACTGCGCCAGGGCAGCATATACCTGTTGTTGAAGGGCTTCCCTCATGAAAGTTTCTTTTGCACAACAATTATCAAATCGGCATACAATAGCAGAGATACGAAAACTGCGGCGTACGTGATTCGGCCTCGGAAGGCTGATATCCTTGCAACAACTAATCCAATAATCAGGAGATGCAATGCAGGGCTTACTCAAGCTGTCGCATTGGCTCGACCGCATAGGTTATCGTTGCGGTCAGCTGGCCAATGTGATGATTCTCGCCTCATGTTTTATCAGCGCCAGCAACGCCATGATCCGCTATGGCTTTGACTGGAGCTCCAACGCCCTTCTGGAAATGCAGTGGTACCTGTTCGGGGCCGCCGTCATGCTGGGCGCCAGCTACACTTTCCAGCGCAACGAGCATGTGCGCGTGGACCTGGTGTACGGCCACGTCTCCGAACGCAAGCAGCTGTGGATCGACGTGTTCGGCATCGTCTTCTTCCTGTTCCCGGCCTGCATCCTGTTCGCCTGGCTGTCGTGGGAGTCGCTGTTCCTGCCGTCGTGGGCCATCATGGAGCAGTCGAGCAATGCCGGCGGCCTGCCGCGCTGGCCGGTCAAGTTCATCGTGCCGCTCGGCTTTGCCCTGCTCACGCTGCAAGGCCTGTCTGAACTGATCAAGCGCATCGCCCACCTGGCCGGACGCGCCCACCTGGACAGCAAATACGAAAGGCCGGTGCAATGATTCCTTTGGAGATGATGCCGCCGCTGATGTTCGGCGGCCTGGTGGTGTTCATGCTGGTCGGCTTCCCGGTCGCGTTCTCGCTGCTGGCGGTGGGCCTGTTCTTCGCGCTGATCGCGATTGCGGAAGGCTTCTTCGGTGTGCCGTTCCTGCAGGCGGTGCCGCAGCGGATTTTCGGCAGCGTGCTGGCCAACGACCTGCTGCTGGCGATACCGTTCTTTACCTTCATGGGCGCGGTGCTGGAGAAGTGCCGGCTGGCGGAGGATATGCTGGACTCCATGGGCCGCCTGTTCGGCGGCGTGCGCGGGGGCCTGGGCTATTCGGTGATCATCGTCGGCTTTATCCTGGGCGCCATCACCGGCACGGTGGCGGCGCAGGTGATCGCCATGGCCATGATCTCGCTGCCGGTGATGATGCGCTACGGTTACCACATGCGCTACGCCACCGGGGTGCTGGCCGCTTCCGGCACCATCACCCAGCTGGTGCCGCCTTCGCTGGTGCTGGTGGTGCTGGCCGACCAGCTGAAAACCCAGACGGCGGCGGCCGACGTGGGGAGCATGTACCTGGGCGCCTGGGGGCCGTCCGTGATCCAGATTGCGCTGTTCGCGCTGTACACCTTCATCCTGTCGCGCCTGAAGCCTGAGTGGCTGCCGGCGGCGCCGACCCATGAGCAAGGCCCGCGCGGCTGGGCGCTGTGGAAGCAGTGCCTGCAGGGCATCATCCCGGCGGCGGTGCTGATCTTCATGGTGCTGGGCACCATGATGCTGGGCGTGGCCACGCCGACCGAATCGGGCGCCATGGGCGCGCTGGGCGCGGTGATCCTGGCGGTGATCCGCCATCCGGAGTTCAGCGGGCGCGATAAGCTGGTGTTCCGCGCCGGCATGGTGGCGCTGGCCCTGGCCGCCGTGATCGGCACCTTCTACTTCAAGGGCCAGTCCGGCATCGATGCCGCCGCCAAGCCGTATGTGCAGGCTTCGCTCGGCGTGCTGTATTTGGCCGTGGCCTGGATGCTGGTGCGCGCCAGCCGCATCCAGCCGCTGCGCGAGCTGATCGTGCAGAGCTACCAGTCCACCATGCGCCTGACGGCCATGGTGGTGTTCATCCTGATCGGCTCCACCTGCTTCTCGGTGGTGTTCCAGGGCGTGGACGGCGGCCTGTGGGTGGAGCACCTTTTCAACGGCATCCCGGGCGGCTGGATCGGATTCCTGCTGGTGGTGAACCTGTTCGTGTTCTTCCTGGCCTTCTTCCTCGATTTCTTCGAGATCGCCTTCATCGTGGTGCCGATGCTGGCGCCGGTGGCGCAGAAGATCCTGGCGCCGGAGCTGGAGCCGATGATGGGCAGCCCGGAAGCGGCGGCTTCGGCGGCGCTGGTGTGGTTCGGCGTGATGCTGTGCGTGAATATGCAGACCTCCTTCATGCATCCGCCGTTCGGCTTTGCCCTGTTCTACCTGCGCGGCGTGGCGCCCAAGGAGGTGAAGTCTTCCGACATCTACTGGGGCGCGCTGCCATGGGTCGGCCTGCAGATGCTGATGGTGCTGCTGGTGGCGGCGCTGCCGCAGACGGTGACCTACTTCCTGGACCGGGGCGTGGGCGGCAAGGTGGAGTCGGGCGACCTGCAGATCGAGCAGCCGGCCATACCGGACGCGCTGCCGGCGCAAAAGCAGGACGACCAGCAGGAGCCGGAGCTTAACTTCTCGCAGCCGGAAGAGGAGAAGAAGTGAGCGCTGCCGTCGGCGCCGGCTATTCCGGGACGCCGCTGGCGAAAAAACTGGGAATAGCCGCCGGCACGCGCGTGCTGGCGCGCCATGCGCCGGACAATTACAGCGCGCTGCTGGCCCCTGTGCCGGATGGCGTGCAGTTCGCGGCGCGGCTTTCGGCCGCAGTCGATGTGCTGCATATCTTCGCCGAGCGGCGCGCGGTGCTGGCGCAGGAATTGCAGGCCGCGCGCGAGGGCATGCGGCCGGATGCGGCGCTCTGGGTATCGTGGCCGAAGAAAGCCGCCAAAGTGCCCACCGATATCACCGAGGACACCATCCGCGAGCTTGCCCTGCCGCTGGGACTGGTCGATGTGAAGGTATGCGCCGTGGACCAGGTCTGGTCCGGCCTTAAGCTGGTGCTGCGCAAAGAGCTGCGTTAGTCCAGCGGGCCGCAGGCGGCCTTGGTGTAATCGCTTTCCAGCTTGTCGATCGATTTCTGGGTTTCGGCCATGGCGTCATGGTTGCCGGCGCGGCGGTTGTCGTTGCGCTGGCCGTACAGCTCTTCGCGCCGGGTGCGCAGCTTGTCGCAGTCGGCTTTGGCGGGCGGCTTGTTGGCAGCCGCCGATTTGAGGTCGGCTTCCTCCTCCTTGGCGCGCTGCTCGCGCTGGGCGCGGTTGCGCGCGGCCAGCTGCTCCATGCGCTCGCGGTCTTCCTGCGCGCGCGCCTGCGCCGCCTTCACCTGGGCGGCGGTCGGCGGCGGCGGCACGTCGAGCGCTTCGCCGCCTTTGGCGCAGGCCATGGACTGGTAGGTGACCTTGCCGTCCACGGTGCATTTGTACAGGCTTTGCGCGCCCGCCTGCGCTGCGGCGGCCAGCCACAAGGCTGCGATCAACGGCGCTGTCTTCATTTTGCAATTACTCCCAATGGGTCTGGGTCAGGAACTTGAGCCGGTTCTGGTCCGGGTCGCGTACGGACATCATGCGCAGGTCGGGCCCGAGGTCGTTGTTGGGGGCGGCCTCCACCGTCACGCCGTAGGCGAGGAAGTCGTCGAACAGCGCATCCACGTCCGCTACGTAGAAGTGTACCAGCCCGCCGGGCTGGCAATCGCCCGCATGCTCGCTCAGGAAGATTTCCATGCCGTCGAAGGCCATGGCCGCGAACAGCGGCAGGCCCGGCTCGAACTGGTGCGTCCACTGCTCGCGGAAGCCCAGCGATTCATAGAATGGCTTGCTGGCGGCGTAACTGGCCACCCGCAGGGCCGGCACCACGCGCTGCATCTCGCGTTTCACGCCCATGCACGTCTCCCTGTAGGAATTACCCTGCAGGGAGTGTACCTCAATGCTTCTGCGCGATCATGTTCGACAGGACGCTGAAGGCGGCGCCCGTGTGTTCCTTCTCGAGCAGCAGGGTGAGTTCGGTGTGCGTGGAGATCAGGTTGATCAGGTTGACCTTGTCCCACGCCAGCTTTTTCAGGATGGCGTGGTAGATGCCGGGCGTGCGCCAGGAATCGGCGGTCAGCTGCAGCGTCACCGCGTTCAGGTTCTCCAGCCGCGCCAGCAGGCGCTCGCTGGCGAACAGCTGCTCGACGAGGCCGATGAACGGCCGGCTGCACACCACCATCACCTCTTCGCTGCCGCGCGTCACGGTCAGGTACAGGCCGTGGCCGGTACCGGCGCGTTCCAGCAGCAGGCGGTGGCATTCGTCGATGCGGTCCGAGCGGCGGAAGGTGAATTCAACCAGATCCGTGCGTGCTGTCAGCTGGCCCGATTGCTGGGCCAGCACCAGTTCCTGCGTTTCCTTGTCGGGCAGGCGTTCGGCCACGCGGCGCAAGGCCATGACCACGGCCGCCTGGCCGACCGGCTTCCACAGGTCGTTCTGGAGCTGCGGCTGCAGCTGGCGCGCCAGTTCCGACAAATTGATCAGGCCACGGCGCAGCCCTTCGCTCAGGAAGGGCGACTCCGTGACGATCCTTTCGACTTTGGTAGATATGGACAACATGAGTGATTGCGCCCTCACTGAGTAATACGTCGTACGAATGACGGGCTAGTGTAAAACGCAAAATTCAACTAGTGCAACGTTGACGTGACAATTAGATACATATTTGTGTTGCATCAAACACGAAACTAGAAAAAGCCCTCTATTTCGTTGTAACTACCCTACATCACCAGCCAATCGTGCGCCTTCTTTATGCAAGCCACGCTAGCTCAGCAGGTAGCAAGATGTAATCAATTGTCTCAAAATGGACAAAAATTTTTAATCTGACTTTTTTTATAAGTTTTTTGACTTGCAAAAAAAAGAGGCATAACTTCCCGCTCTCCAATCCACCTCACACGCTCAAGGAGAGCCGATGAAACTTCGCAAAAGCCTGCTGGCCGCAGCCATTGCCGCCCTGCCCTTCGCCCCTGCCGTTGCTGGTCCCCTGCCGGATGCCCTGATGGCCGCGCCAGCGCAGCCTATGAGCGTGGAGGCCAAAGCCAGCCTGTCCGCGCGCCTGGACGCGCGCCGCGCCGCTGCCGGCCTTGACAGCGAACATGGCTACGCGCTGCGCGACCAGCACCCCGGCGCCAACGGCCAGCGCATCGCGCGCGCGGCGCACACCTTCCAGGGCCTGCGCGTATTCGGCTCGGAATCGGTGGTGGTCACCGACGAAAACGGCGACATCATCAGCGAGTCGGCATCCGACCGCCGCAACGGTCTCGATGCCTCGCGCGCCGCCAAGGCCGCAGGTAAAGGCGCGCCGGACACCACCCCGGCCTTCAACGCGGAAGAAGCGATCCGCATCGCCATGTCGCGCGCCGGCGCTTCCGGCGCCGTGCACCGCTGGAAACCGGAAGCGGAGCTGCTGATCTGGCCGGTGGTGAAAACCGTGCGCACCAAGGAAGCGGCCAACAAGCCCGAAAGCAAGCTGAATGCGCTCGACCTGGAAGAAGTGGTCGACCACTACGAGCTGGCCTACCTGGTCAAAACCCGCCTGTCCAAGGACAAGAAGCCGATCTACCGCGACACCGTGCTGAACGCCACCACCGGCGCCGTGATCCAGCAATGGGACGCGCTGCAGACCGTGGTCGGCACCGGCAATAGCCAGTACAACGGCCAGGTGCCGATCAGCACCTCGCTGTCCGGCTCCACCTACCGCATGCTGGACTCCACGCGCGGCACCGGCGGCCAGTTCGGCGGCATGGCCATCACCAACGCCAACCACGCGCCCGAATCGAACCCGACCCCGGGCCAGATCTACACCAACAGCACCAACACCTGGGGCGACGGCCAGCAGTACATCAGCGGCGGCAGCACCACCAACGCCAACGGCCAGACCGCTGCGGTGAACGCGCTGTGGGGCCTGATGAACACCTACGACACGCTGAAGAACGTGCTGGGCTGGTCTTCGCTGGACGGCAACAACACCGCCACCTATATCGCGGTGCACGTCGACAACAACTACGACAACGCCTTCTTCGACCCGGGCTGCAAGTGCATGTACATCGGCGACGGCGGCACCATGTTCTACAACCTGGGTTCGATCGACGTGATCGGCCACGAAATGGGCCACGGCGTGATCGACGCCACCTCCAACCTGACCTACTCCGGCGAGTCGGGCGGCCTGAATGAATCGAACTCGGACATCATCGGCGAAGTGGTGGAAGCCTACGCGCGCGCCGGCGGCACCGGCAACACCATCCCGCTCACCGGCAACGACTGGATGACCGGCAAGGAAATCAGCCGCAGCGGCAACCCGCTGCGCTGGATGTGGAAGCCGTCCAAGGACGGCAAGTCGAAAGACGCCTGGAGCAGCACCCTGGGCAGCCTGAACGTGCACTACTCCTCGGGCCCGAACAACCGCATGTTCTACTTCCTGTCCAAGGGCTCCAACTCAAACTCGTCGAGTGAGATGTACAGCTCCTACCTGAACAAGCAGCCGCTGGCGATGACCGGTATCGGTACCGACAAAGCCTTCCGCATCTGGTTCAAGGCAGCGACCACCAAGTTCACCTCCTCCACCAACTACGCCACCGCGCGCGCCAAGGTGCTGGAAGCGGCCGAACAGCTGTACGGCGTGAACAGCCCGGAAGCCATTGCAGTCAAGCGCGCCTACGCGGCGATCAACGTCGGCACCGACGTCGACGAAGCAGGCGTGCCGGGCGGCGTGACCATCACCACCCAGCCGAACAACGTGACCGTGGCAGCCGGCGGCACCGCCACCTTCAGCGTGGCGGCATCGGGCGGCACCGCGCCGTACAGCTACAAGTGGTACCGCAACGGCACCCAGGTCAGCGGCGCCACTTCGGCCACCTACTCCTTCACCGCGCAGGCAGCGGACAACGGCGCTGTCTTCAACGCCGTGGTCAGCGACTCCTCCTCGCCGGTGAAAACCGCCACCTCCAACAACGCCACCCTGACCGTCGGCACCACGCCGCAGAACGAGCTGGTGGTGAACGGCGGCTTCGAGTCGGGCACCTCGCCATGGGCCGGCAGCACCGGCGTGATCGGCAACTACAGCGGCCAGACCGCGTATGAGGGCACGCGCTTCGCCTGGCTGGGCGGCAACGGCAGCACCGCCACCGAAACCCTGTACCAGACCGTGTCCATCCCTTCCACCGCGACCACGGCCAACTTCTCGTTCGCGCTGCACATCGATACCGCGGAGACGGGCAGCACCGTGTACGACAAGCTGGTGGTGACCGTGAAGAACAGCGCCGGCACCACGCTCGGCACCCTGGCCACCTACAGCAACGTGAACGCGGCTTCCGGCTACCAGATCCGCAGCTTCAACCTGCTGCCGTACAAGGGCCAGAGCGTGCGCCTGCACTTCAACATGACGGAAGACTCGTACCTGCAGACTTCCTTCGTGGTCGATAAGGTCAGCCTGCAAGTGCAATAAGCTGCAGTAAGTTTTACTCCCCGCCGGTATGCGGCTATCGTCATCCTCCAATACGATAGCTGCATAACCGGCTTTTTTGCGTCCCTGCAGTGCTATGATGACCGCCTTGTTTTATAAGGAGGCGGTATGGGCGCAGGTATTGGCATTGGCATTGGCGGCAAGACGATGGAAGAGGCACTGGCAACCCTGTCGGACATGACAGCAGGCGCCACCCCGATCAGCAAGGAAGAACACCTGGCGCGCATCGCCAGGGCGCAGACCTATATGCGCCAGCACGGCATCGCCGCCATCTACATCAACGCCGGCTCCAGCCTGCTCTACTTCACCGGCACCAAGTGGTACCCGAGCGAGCGCATGGTGGGCGCCATCCTGCCGGCCAGCGGCCCGGTCGAGTACATCGCTCCCGCTTTCGAGGAAGACACGCTGAAGGACTTCATGCTGGTGGAAGGCGCGGTCAACTGCTGGCATGAGCATGAAAGCCCGTACGCCCTGTTCATCGCCGTGCTGAAGAAGATGGGCATTGCGCCCGACACCGCGCAGGCGCCGCGCATCGGCATCGACGAAAGCGCCGCCTTCTTCATCTTCGACGGCATCCGCCCGCTGGCCGAAGGCTATGCACTGGAAAACGCGCGCCCGGTCACCGCGCACTGCCGCACCCGCAAGTCCAAAGCCGAAATCGCCCTGATGCAGCGCGCCAAGGACATGACCCTGGCGGTGCACATCGCCACCGCCAGCATCCTGCGCGAAGGCATCACCACCACCGAAGTGGCGGAATTCATCGACAAGGCGCACCGCAAGGTGGGCGCGCCGGCCGGCTCCTACTTCGTGATCGTGCTGTTCGGCGTGGCCAGCTCCTTCCCGCACGGCGTGAGCTATGTGCAGACGCTGAAGCAGGGCGACACGGTGCTGATCGATACCGGCTGCAAGCTGCACAACTACATCTCCGACATCACCCGCACCTATGTGTACGGCACGCCGAGCGAGCGCCAGCGCGCCGTGTGGAACGCGGAGAAGGCGGCGCAGCTGGCCGCTTTCGAGGCAGCGCAGCTGGGCGTGCCGTGCGAGGAAGTGGACCTGGCCGCGCGCCGCTCGCTGCAGGCGGCCGGCTTCGGTCCGGAATACAAGCTGCCAGGCCTGCCGCACCGCACCGGCCACGGCATCGGCCTCGACATCCATGAATGGCCTTACCTGGTGGGCGGCGACAAGACCCCGCTGGAAGTGGGCATGACCTTCTCCAACGAGCCGATGATCGTGGTGCCGGGCGAATTCGGCGTGCGCCACGAAGACCACTTCTACATGTCGGAAGAGGGACCGCGCTGGTTCACCCAGCCGTCCCACTCGATCGACGATCCGTTCGGCCTGGCGGCCTGATCAGTTTGCTTTGGGAGCGCCGGTGAAGTTCAGGGAAGGCAGTTCCTTCTGGGCTTCATCCGCGCTCACCAGCTCAGGGATCACGCGGCCAACCAGCAGGCCCATTTGCACTTTGGTGCGCACGTATTTGATTTCGCCTTTATCCAGGACGAAGGTCAGGTTGTTGGTGGCTTCGGTGCTGGTGCTTGCCTCGTGCTTGCCGGCGTTGGCATCGACGTAGAAATAGCCGCCCGGGGTCGAATCGCCGACCACCGCGCCGTCCAGCTTGATGGATGGGCGCACGGCACCGCCGACGAAGCTGTCGACGCGGTAGAAGTAGACGCGGCCTTGGTCGGCAGCCAGCTTCGGCGTCAGCGCTTCCTGTTGCGCGAATTTAGGGCCGGTAGCGGCGCAACCAGTCAGCACTACAGCTGCGGCAAGCGCCGCCAGGGATGCAAATTTCATTGGAAATCCTTAAGGGTTGAAAGAAAGCGGCACCGGCTTTTGCGGCGAGAACGCCCCCTCCGCCGGCAGGTAAAAGCCCACCAGCTTGCCGTCTTTGACGACCAGCCAGGCTTCGTGGATATGGCTGCCCTCCACCGTCAGCACATGCTTGTACGGCCGCAGCACATCGCCTTGCGGCACCTGGCCGACGCGGGTCCATTGGCTGCCTTGCATGAGCGTGCGCTCGTAGCCGGTCTCCAGGCGCAGCGGCACGGCGACGGCCAGCGTCAGGCGGCTCTCGGCCGCGACAGGGGTCATGCTGGTTGGCTGGTGGACGACAGCGCAGCCGCACAGCAAAGCGGCGGCCAGCAGGTAGCAGGTAGGCTTTAACTTCATGGTGGCAGCATGATACCCGCTACCGCACACGCCAACTCTCACACATTTCCACCATTAGACGGAAGGCTCGAATTCCGAAAGGCACTGTGCTATTGTTGGGCGCTTCCAACTGACCAGACACCAAGATGTTCCGATTTTCCCCAGGGCGCCAAGCCATCGGCCTGGCCTTTGCGGCCGCCCTGTGCGCCGCGCCTTTCGCCCCCCTCGCCGCCCACGCCCAAGCACAGCCCCAGGCCACTTCGCAAGCCGAACGCGCGTTCCAGCGCGGCGCGCCGCTGCCCGCCTGGGTCGACCGGCTGGCCGTGCTGCCGGCGCCGGTCAAGGGCGAAACGGCCAGCATGCGCTTCTCCGACCTGCAGATCCATGTCGGGCAGACCACCAGCTACTACGTGCGGCGCGCCGCCATTGCGCACCAGCCGTCCGGCCTGGAAAGCCTGGCGCAGATCCCGATCGACTTCCAGCCCGAGTACCAGCGCCTGTACCTGCACAAGGTGGCGATCCACCGCGGCGGCCAGGTGATCGACAAGACCGCCAGCGCCGACATCCGCTTCCTGCAGCGTGAGCGCAACCTGGAGAACGGCATCTACGACGGCTCGGTCACGGCGCAGATCGTGGTGAGCGACCTGCGCATCGACGACACGCTGGAATACGAATACACGACGGTCGGCCAGAACCCCGTCTTCGGCCAGCACGTGCTGCAGGACGGGCACTGGGACAACGGATTCCCCAACGCCTACCGCCGCATCATCCTGGACATGCCGGCCGAGCGCTTCATCAACTACCGCCTGGTGGGCGCGGCCGAGGACAGGATGCCGCGCCAGTCGGCCCAGTACAAGGACGGCCGGCGCATCATGCGCTTCGAGGAACGCCAGCTGGAGCCGGTGCTGCTTGAACAGTACGCGCCGGACGATGTGGAACAGGCGCGCTGGATGCAGTTCTCCGACTTCGCGGACTGGGCCGCCGTCAACAGCTGGGCGCTGGAACTGTTCGGCGCGCGCACCGCGCCCGGCGTGCTGGACGCGCCGCTGCGTGCAGCGCGCGCCGCCAAGACCAGGGAAGAACAGGTGGCCAAGGTCCTGGACTATGTGCAGAACGAGATCCGCTACCTGTCGGTCTCCATGGGCGAGAATTCGCACCGTCCCTTCCCGCCGGCCCAGGTGCTGGAGCGCCGCTACGGCGACTGCAAGGACAAGAGCCTGCTGGCCGTATCGATGCTGCGCGCGCTCGGCATCGAAGCCTATCCGGTGCTGGTCTCGACCACGACCCACAAGGGCCTGGCCAACGTGCTGCCCTCGCCGCTGGTGTTCAACCACGCCATCGTGCAGGTTGTGCTGGACGGGAAAACCTACTACCTGGACCCGACCCGGCGCGGCCAGTACGGCAAGCTGCAGGCCATGGGCCAGTCGCACGCCGGGCGCCAGGTGCTGGTGGTGAAGCCGGGCACGCAAGGCCTCAGCACCATCCCGGCGGCCGCCCCGCACACGCTGCTGAACCGCCGCAGCGAGCGATTCACCGTGACGGCGATGGACAAGCCGGCCGAGCTGGTGCAGCGCAGCGAGATGTCGGGCGTGACGGCCGAGGAGATGCGCGTCGCCGTGGCCGGCATGAGCAAGCAGGAGCTGCGCAAAGCCTACGAAGGGGGCATGGCGCGCCGCTATGCGGAAGCGCAGCTGCAAGGCGAGATCAAGCTGGAGGACGACCGTATCAACAACACCTATGCGGTGGAAGTGCGCTACAGCGTGCCGAACCTGTTCAGCGACATGCGCAACGGCGAAGGCTGGACCATGCAGTACCTGCCCGGCAACCTGACCGAAGTCTTCGCCCCGCCCGGCGCGCCCAAGCGCAAGCATGCGCTGGCCGTGCCGGCCTACCCGGGCAATGCGGAATACGACCTGGTGCTGCGCCTGCCCGATGCCTTCAACATCACGCCGGGCAAGGTGCAGCGCGACCTCGACGACAGCGCCTTCACCCTGCAGCGCAAGCTGGAAGCGGCGCGCAACAACATCCACGTCAACCTGCAGCTGGCCACCAAGGCCGACCGCGTGCAGCCGGCCGACATGACGCAGCACGCGCGCAACCTGCAGCAGTACAACGAGCTGATTTCGGGCGCGCTGAATGCGTTCAAGTCCGACATGCAGGGCGCGGCGCAGGCGCCGGCCACCGCGCAGGCGGCGCCGGCCCCGGCGCTGACCGAGGAGGAGCGCATCGGCGCACTGGTCACCAGCACCACCCGCGCCATCGCCAGCGCGGAGACCGGCGGCCGCGATCCGGTGCCGGCCCTGTGCGAACGCGCCGTGGCCCTGGCCTGGCTGGGACGGCGCGAGGAAGCGCTGAAGGACGCCAACCGCGCCGTGCAGCTGCAGCCAAGCTCCAGCCTGGCCCTGCGCTGCCGCGCCGACGTGAACTTCACGCTGGGCCGCTTCAAGGAAAGCGAGGCCGATTTCAGCAAGGTCATCGCGCGCGGCGCCGAAGAGGCGGAAGTGTTCCAGGCGCGCGGTCTCGCCAGCCTGTACCAGGAGAAGCTGGCGCCGGCGCAGGCGGACTTCCGCTATGCGATGACGCACCACGAAGACCGCACCGAGCAGGCGCGCGCCGCCGTCTGGCTGCAGCTGGCCGGCGGCAAGCCGGCCGGCGCGGCGACCGGACAGGCAGCCGACGCGGCCTGGCTGGGCGAAGTGCGCTCCATGCTGGACGGTAAAACCGATCCGGAGCAGCTGATCACGCACGCCACGCGCAATGTCGCCAGCGGCATCGAGGCGCGCCTGGTGGAGACCTATTTCTATATCGGGCGCCACCTGCTCGCCAGCGGGCAAAAGATCAAGGCAAAAACCTACTTCCAGCGCGCGGTCAACAAGCGCCTGCTGGACAATCCATACCACGTGGCGGCGCAGCACGAGCTGGCGCGCCTTTGAGAGACGGGAATAGCGTGAAACTGAACCATTTATCCGGTGCGCTGCTGCTGGCGCTTGCCGCAGCGGCTGCACCGCACGCCGCTGCCGCCGGCGATTCGCAGGCCGCCTTGCGCGCCGCTATCGAAGCGACCGATGCCGCCGCCAGGGCCGCCCGGCAAGCGCCCTCCTACCAGCAGGACCTGTTCGACATCATGTTCGGCCTGCCCTTCTATGAAGGCCTGGCCTATGCCAAGCTGCCGCCCGGGAAAGCAGCCCTGCGCGACTATTATGTACGCAAGGTGTCCAAGCAGGACCTGACCCAGCGCATGGTGCCCGGCATGCAGGCCATCGTGCCGCCCGTGCTGGCGGCGCAGGTGGCGGCATCCATGCGCGAACCGGCCTACCGCAAACGCGTACGGCTGCAGGTCGCGGCGAAAACCGGCGCCGGCCAGGCAGGCGAGCAGCTGACGCCGGATGAACTGGCAATCCTGAACCGCATCGACAATGCGCAGTCCAGCAAGGACTTTGTGGCGCTGATGCCGCAGCTCTCCGAACTGGTGCGCATCCAAGTGAGCGCATCACGCGAAGAGATCGAGATCCAGCTGGCGCGCGAGGCCCTGGAGGCCATCGAACATACCCAGCGCGAGATCGAGAAAGTCAGCGAAACCGGGCAGCCGGTGGCGATCCGCACCATCGGCGTCGAACCGTGGGACCAGATCATCCGTGCCATTGGCGACAGCACGCTCGGCATGGCGCTCGCTTTCTACCGCTTCAACCAGGAACTGGACAGGCTCGATTACCACCGGCAGCTCAAGGCATCCGGCCTGGTCCAGCGCCATCACTACAGCGAAGCTTCCGTCTTGGTGGACAAGGCGGAAGACGCACTGGCCGCCACCCTGAAGGACCTGGACCAGGTCATCAAGCAGCGCGAGGCGGGAATCAGCCAGAGCGAATTCGCCGCCCAATCCAAATTCCGCGCCAAGCTCGACGACGCGACCGCCAGCCTGTACACCTTTGCCGGCGACCTGGGCGAGTGCTACCGCAGCATGTTCGCCGCCCAGCGCCAGATGATCGCCTTCCTGCAGGAGCGCAAAGGCGCTGCCCGGATGGAGGGCGAAACCATCGTATTTGACGACGACGCCAGCGCCGCCGCCATGAACGAAATATTCAAACGCATCGTCACGGCCGCGCAGCAGGTGCAGGCGCTGGTCGAACGCCAGACCGCGCGCGAAAACGCGGAAATGGAGAAGGCGCGCAGCAGCCTGAAAAAATCCGGCTAATACGGCGGCTTCACGGCCGCTTCATACGGCCCGCACAGTCGCACCGTACTGTGCGGGCCATGGACAATTTCATTTCCCTCCCACGCGCCCTGGGCGCCTACCTGGCGGCGGTCAGCATTGCCGCCCTGCTCTTCACCCTGCCGCGCTTCACGCCCGCCACGCTGGTGCTGGCGTGGATACTGGCCTTTGTGGCGGCCCTGCTGCCGTACGCTGCCGGCATCGCCTATGCCAACTGGCGCGCGATCCGCAGCTGGCGCTTTTTCCTCGGCGGCGGCGCCGCGACGGCGCTGCTGTATGCCCCGCTGCTGGCGGCCATCCACCGGCCGGCGCACTTCTTCGGATTGTTGCCATGGCTACTGCTGTCAGGCCTGGCAGCCGGGGCGGTCGCGCGCTGGCTTGTGATAAAGTCGCCGCACAATGAAGATACTGATCCTGTTATTCAGCGCGCTGCTCGTGGCCGCGCTGCTCGGCGACCGACTGCGTCAGTGGCGCGGTGCGCGCCGCAATGAACGCGGCGCCTGCGCGCTGTGCGCCGCTGAAATCAAATGGAATACCTACGAGGAGCTGCCGCTTGCCAGCGGCGGCGGCGCGAAAATGCGTGTGTGCCAGCGCTGCCATGCGCGCCATTATAAGATCAAGTGGACAGCGTTGGCGCTGATCGTGCTGGGATTCGCCGGCGCCGTGTACATCCTGGCTGCGGCCTGACCGCCGCTTCACACTGAACGCACACTGGCCCGCTACAGTGCGGGCCATGGAAAACACCATCACCCTGCGCCGCGCTTGCCCGGCATTCCTGGCCGCCGTCACGGCCGCTGCAACGTGGAGCGGCATTTGCGGCATGCTGCTGGCCGGCATTCCGCCGCTCCCGGGCGCACTGTACGTATTCGGCTTCGCCTGGCTGCTGGCTGCGGCCGGCGGCATCCTGCCCTTCGCCCTGGGCATCCACGTAGCCAACCGGCTCGGCATACGTCACTGGGCGTACTTCACCGTTGGCGGCATGCTGGCCGCACTGACCGCACTCGGCGTGCTGTTTGGCGTTGACGCCTATGCCTGCGAGGACGAGCCGCCAATCCTGCCGGCCGACCTCGTCCTGCATGTCGCCATCAGCGGCGCCATTGCGGGCGCCGCCTGCTGGCAGGTGCTGCGCCGTCAGGAACGCTTGGAGACCAGCGTCAGGATGTCGTAGCTGGCCACCAGCTCGTCGTTCTGGTTGGTCACCTGCACATCCCACGCCACCACGCCCTGGCCGCGCCCTTTGTCGTCGGTACGGTTGCGGTCGACCTTGCGCTTGCAGGTCAGGCGCGCGCGGATGGTGTCGCCGATCGCCACCGGGGTGATGAAGCGCAGGTTGTCCAGGCCGTAGTTGGCCAGCACCGGGCCCGGCGCCGGCGACACGAACAGGCCCGCCGCGGCCGACAGCACGAAGTAGCCGTGCGCAATGCGCTTGCCGAACTGGGTGTCCTTGGCCGCGATCTCGTCGAAGTGCATGTAGAAGTAGTCGCCCGAAATGCCGCCGAAGTTGACGATATCGGCCTCGCTCACGGTGCGGCGATGGGTCAGCAGCGAGTCGCCGATCTGCAGGTCCTCGAAGCACTTGCGGAACGGGTGCACATCGCTTTCCTTAACCGCGCCGCCGCGCACGTACTCGCCGGTGATGGCGCCCAGCATGGTCGGCGAGCCCTGCACCGCCGCGCGCTGCAGGAAGTGGCGCACCGCGCGGATGCCGCCCAGTTCTTCGCCGCCGCCGGCGCGGCCAGGACCACCGTGCTTCAGCTGCGGCAGCGGCGAACCGTGGCCGGTGGAATCGACCGCTGCCTCGCGGTCCAGCACATGCACACGGCCATGCGAGGCGGCCGCGATCGGCACCGCATAGGCGGCGGTGGCCGGGTCCTTCGTCACCAGGGTCGAGACCAGCGAGCCTTTGCCGCGCGCGGCCAGTTCCAGCGCCTCGTCGATGCCGTCGTAGGTCATCATGGTGCTGACCGGGCCGAAGGCTTCCACATCGTGCACGGCGTCGTTGCTCAAGGCGTTGCGGCACATCAGCAAAGTCGGCGCGAAGAAGGCGCCGTTTTCCACGCCCTGGCCCACCAGCTTCAGCGCGCCGGCGCCGCCGAACAGGATCTCGTTGCCCTGCGCCAGCTGCGCCACGCGCTCGGCCACGTCGCGCTGCTGGTCCTTGGAAGCCAGCGCGCCCATGCGCACGCCTTCCACCGACGGGTCGCCCACCACCACCTTGGCCAGGCGTTCGCGCAGCTTCTCGGCCACCGCGTCGGCGTGCTGGCGCGGCACGATGATGCGGCGTACGGCGGTGCATTTCTGGCCGGCCTTGGTGGTCATCTCGCGCTGCACTTCCTTCACGAACAGGTCGAACTCGGGGTCGTCCGGCGTGACGTCCGGCGCCAGGATGGCGCAGTTCAGCGAGTCGGCTTCGGCGGTGAATGGCACCGAGTTGGCGATGATGTTGCGGTTGGAGCGCAGCTTGGCGGCGGTGTCGGCGGAACCGGTGAAGGTCACCACGTCGGCGCCGCCCAGGCGGTCCAGCAGGTCGCCGGTGCTGCCGATCACCAGCTGCAGGGCGCCTTCCGGCAGCAGGCCGGAATCGTTGATCATGCGGATCAGCGCTTCGGTCAGGTAGGAGGTGGCGCTGGCCGGCTTGCCGATGCAGGGCATGGCCGCCAGGAAGGATGGCGCGAACTTCTCCAGCAGGCCCCAGATCGGGAAATTGAAGGCGTTGATGTGCACCGCGATGCCGCCGCGCGGCACCAGGATGTGGGTGCCGGAGAAGCCGCCGCGCTTGCCCAGCGCCATGGCCGGGCCTTCATGCAGCACGTTGGACGACGGCAGCTCGCGGCTGCCCATACTGGCGTAGGCGAACAGGGTGCCGATACCGCCTTCCACGTCGACCCAGCTGTCCGGGCGGGTGGCGCCGGTCAGGTGCGAGATCGCGTACAGCTCTTCCTTGCGCTCCATCAGGTACATGGCGAGGGCCTTCAGGCGCTGGGCGCGGGTCTGGAAGTCCAGCTTCATCAGCGCCGGGATGCCGGTCTTGCGGCCGTAGTGCACGGCTTCGGCGAAGTCGATCTGCTCGGCGTGGGTGTGGTAGATGACGCGGTTGTCCAGGGCGCTGTGCAGCGCGGTGGCGGCTTCCTTGCCTTGCCAGCGGCCGCCGATGAAGCTTTGCAGGGTGTGTACCATTTCGTAGTCTCCGTTATTTATTCTCGAATGCTTGCTTATGCAGGTGCATCGGCAGCGAACTTTCCCAATCCATACGCGGACGGTCCGGCGCCGCCTCGGTATCGGGTTGGCACTCGCGCATGGTCTGCGCCGAGCGCACCGCCAGCTCGTGGTACTGGTGGGTGCCCGAGCCTTTCCATTTCAGTTCCGTGTCCGTCACTTCGCGCAGGATGCGCGCCGGGGCGCCGACCACCATGCTGCGCGGCGGGATCTGCATGCCGGCCTTGACGAAGGCCGCGGCGCCAATGATGCTTTCGGCGCCGACCACGGCACCGTCCATCACCACCGCATTCATGCCGACCAGCGCATTGCGGCCGATGCGGCAGCCGTGCAGCACGGCGCCGTGCCCGATATGGCCGTCCTGCTCCACCACGGTGTCGCCGCCGGGGAAGCCGTGCATCACGCAGGTATCCTGCACGTTTGCGCCCTCCTCCAGGATCAGGCGGCCGAAATCGCCGCGCAGCGATGCCAGCGGGGCGACGTAGCAGCGCGGGCCGACGATCACATCGCCGATCAGCACTGCGGTCGGGTGCACGTAGGCGGTCGGATGGACCACCGGGCGCACGCCGTTGATTTCGTAGCAAGGCATGGTCAGACCCGTTCAATCACGAGGGCGATACCCTGGCCGACGCCGATGCACATGGTGCACAGCGCGTAGCGGCCACCGGTGCGCTCCAGCTGGTTCAGGGCGGTGGTCACCAGGCGCGCGCCCGAGGCGCCGAGCGGGTGGCCGATGGCGATGGCGCCGCCGTTCGGGTTGACGCGGGCGTCGTCGTCGGCCAGGCCCAGGTCGCGCGTCACCGCCAGGCCCTGGGCGGCGAAGGCTTCATTCAGCTCGATCACATCCATCTGCCCGATGGTCAGGCCCAGCTGCGCCAGCAGCTTTTTGCTGGCCGGCGAAGGACCGAAGCCCATGATGCGCGGCGCCAGGCCGGCGGTGGCCATGCCCAGCACCTTGGCGCGTGGCTTCAGGCCGAACTTGTCCACGGCGGCGGCGGAGGCCAGCAGCAGCGCGCAGGCGCCGTCGTTGACGCCGGACGCGTTGCCGGCGGTGACCGTGCCATCCGGCTTGACCACGCCTTTCAGCTTGGCCAGCGCGTCGATGGTGGTGTCCGGACGCGGATGCTCGTCGGTGTCGACGATTTTCGGCTCGCCTTTCTTTTGCGGGATGGTGACCGGCACGATCTCGCCCTTGAAGAAGCCGGCCGCGTGGGCGGCCGCCCAGCGCTGCTGGCTGCGGATGGCGAAGGCATCCTGGTCGGCGCGCGCCACGGCCCATTGCTCGGCCACGTTCTCGGCGGTCTCCGGCATGGAGTCGATACCGTACTGCGCCTTCATCAGCGGATTGACGAAGCGCCAGCCGATGGTGGTGTCCTCGATCTTGGCACTGCGCGAGAAAGCGCTGTCGGCCTTGCCCATCACGAACGGCGCGCGGGTCATGCTCTCCACGCCGCCGGCGATCACCAGCTGTGCTTCGCCCGACTTGATGGCGCGCGCGGCGATGCCCACCGCGTCCAGCGAGGAGCCGCACAGGCGGTTGATGGTGTTGCCCGGCACTTCCACCGGCAGGCCGGCCAGCAGGCCCGCCATGCGGCCCACGTTGCGATTGTCTTCGCCGGCGCCGTTGGCGCAGCCGTAGTAGACGTCGTCCACCTGCTTCCAGTCCACGGAAGGGTTGCGCGCCATCAGGGCCGCGATCGGGATCGCCGCCAGGTCGTCGGCGCGCACGCCGGCCAGGGCGCCGCCGTAGCGGCCGAATGGGGTGCGCACGGCGTCGCAGATGAATGCTTCAGTCATTTCTGTTCCTTAGGTCGTTTGTCTACTACTCGTTTGGCTTTGCCGGTCGCGGTGCGCTCGATGCCGCCCACGCCCAGCAGGGTGACGGTGGTGCTTACGCCGACGTTGGTCTTGATGCGCTGTTCCAGTTCGCGCGCCACATCGCCCGCGTCGGAGCGGGCCAGGCCGGCGCGCAGCTCGACCAGCACTTCCAGCTTGTCCAGGTGGCCGTCGCGCGTCACCACCAGCTGGTATTGCGGCTCCAGCTTGGGCAGCTTGCAGATCTGTTCCTCGATCTGGGTCGGGAACACGTTCACGCCGCGGATGATCAGCATATCGTCCGAACGGCCGGTGATCTTGCCGATGCGGCGCATGGCGCGCGAGGTCGGCGGCAGCAGGCGCGTGAGGTCGCGCGTGCGGTAACGGATCACCGGCATGGCTTCCTTGCTGAGCGAAGTGAATACCAGCTCGCCTTCTTCGCCGTCCGGCAGCACCTCGCCGGTTTCGGGGTCGATGATCTCGGGATAGAAATGGTCTTCCCAGATCACCGGGCCGTCTTTCGATTCGATGCACTCGCTGGCCACGCCGGGGCCGATCACCTCCGACAGGCCGTAGATGTCCACCGCGTCGATGCCGGCGCGCTGCTCGATCTCGGCGCGCATGGCATTGGTCCATGGCTCGGCGCCGAAGATGCCGACTTTGAGCGAAGACCTGGCGCAATCGAGGCCCTGGCGCTGGAATTCCTCCACGATGTTCAGCATGTAGGACGGCGTGACCATGATGATGGACGGCTTGAAGTCCTGGATCAGCTGCACCTGCTTTTCCGTCTGCCCGCCCGACATCGGGATCACGGTGCAGCCCAGGCGCTCGGCGCCGTAGTGCGCACCGAGGCCGCCGGTGAACAGGCCGTAGCCGTAGGAGACGTGCACCATATCGCCCGCGCGGCCGCCGGCGGCGCGGATGGAACGCGCCACCACATCGGCCCACATATCGACGTCGCGCTGGGTGTAGCCGACCACGGTCGGGCGCCCGGTCGTGCCGCTGGAGGCATGCACCCTCACCACTTTCTCGCGCGGCACGGCGAACAGGCCGAAAGGATAGTTGTCGCGCAGGGTCTTCTTGTCTGTGAACGGGAACCTGGCCAGGTCAGCCAGCGACTTCAGGTCGCTCGGATGCACGCCCTTGGCATCAAAGGCTTCGCGGTAATGCGCAACGTTGTCGTAAGCGTGCTGCAGAGACCATTTCAGGCGCTCCAGCTGCAAGGCTTGCAGCTCGTCGCGGCTGGCGCGCTCGATCGGCTCCAAGTCGTTTGGTGCGGGGATGCGTTGAACCATTGGAAAACACTCCTTCAGCTATGCGTCGGAACCACCTCTCCGGACACGCGGTGCGATTTGCCGCGGAAAGTGGCGATCATCCTGCCCTCCTGGTTGGTGACGTTGACATCGTAGATGCCGGTCTTGCCGGCCAGCGTGCGCTCGACCGCTTCCGCCACCAGCACATCATCCAAACGGCCGGGGGCCAGGTAGTCGATCGTGCAGCCCGCGCCAACCGTCGTGTGGTTATGGCTGTTGCACGCGAATGCGAAAGCGCTGTCGGCCAACGCAAAGATAAAGCCGCCGTGGCAGGTCTGGTGCCCGTTCAGCATATCGACCCGCACCGGCATGCTCATGCGCGCATAGCCGGGGCGGATCTCTACCAATTTCATACCCAGGCCCTGACTGGCAGGGTCGCGCGCGAACATCGCCGCGCCGGCCGCCTCCGCCAGAGCCTGCGGATTCATCTTCGGGTTATGCATGGATGCTCTTCCCGCTTTGCTGGCGGCGGCGCAGCAGCGGCGACACGCGGTAGCGGTCCTCGCCGTAGCTGGCGGCCAGATTCTCCAGCACGGAGACGATATGCGGCACGCCCACCAGGTCGGCCCAGGCCAGCGGCCCGCGCGGGTAGTTGACGCCCTTCTGCATGGCCAGGTCGGCCGCCTGCGCGCTGCACACGCCCTGGTTGACCGCATCGGCCGCTTCATTGGCCAGCATGGCGACGGTGCGCATGACGGCCAGGCCCGGCACGTCGTCCAGGCGAGTCACGCTGAAGCCGGCCGCCTGGAACATGCCGATGGCGGCCTTCATGGCGCGCTCGCTGCACTGGTCCGAGCAGGCAATGGCAATGCGCGGTGAAGTGCCGTAGTCGAACACCAGGTCGTACACCACCATGTCGTCGTGCTTGTCGTCGCGCGCGCGCTGGGTGGCGCTGCGGCCGTCGGTCAGGTAGATGGCGGCGCCGTTGCAGTGGAAGGCCGGTGCCTCGTGCGAGCGGTGGCCCTCGGCGGAATTGCGCTTGGTGACGGTCACGCCGTGCGCTTTCAGCCGCTCGATAATGGCGGTGGCGATGCCCGTGTTCTGCTCGCCCGGTTCAAAGCTGTAGCCGATGTATTCCGGCAGCGGCTGCGGCGCTTCTTCGCGAGGCTGCGGCGCGGCGGCGCCTTCGCTGTAATCGTAGAAGCCCCGGCCCGACTTGCGGCCCAGGTAGCCGGCATTCACCATCTCCTGCTGCAGCACGGATGGGGTGAAGCGCGGGTCGTTGTAGTAGGCGCGGAACACGGATTCGGTGACGGAGTAGTTCACGTCATGGCCGATCAGGTCCATCAGCTCGAATGGCCCCATGCGGAAGCCGCCGCCTTCGCGCATCACGGCGTCGATGGTGGCGGCATCGGCGGCTTGCTCGTTCAGCAGGCGCCAGCCCTCCGCATAGTACGGGCGGGCGACGCGGTTGACGATGAAGCCGGGCGTGGACTTGGCGTGCACCGGGTTCTTGCCCCAGGCGATGGAGGTGTCGTACACGGTTTCCGCCACCGCGGCGTCGGTGGCCAGGCCGCTGATCACTTCCACCAGCGCCATCAAAGGCACTGGATTGAAGAAGTGCATGCCGACCAGGCGCTGCGGCTTGCGCAGCCTGGCGGCGATGGCGGTGACCGATATGGAGGATGTGTTGGTGGCCAGGATGGCATCGTCGGCGACGATGCCTTCCAGATCGGCGAACAGGCTGCGTTTGACGTCCAGGTTCTCGACGATGGCTTCCACCACCAGTTTGGCGTCGGCTACGTCGGCGAGGCCGGCCACGCCGCGCAGGCGGGCGCGCGCGGCGTCGGCATCGGCGGCCGTCATCTTGCCTTTTTCAACCAGCTTGCCGTACACCTTGCCGATATCGGCGATTGCCTTGTCCACCGCCTCGGCGCGGGTGTCGAACAGCTTGACCGTATAGCCGGACGCCGCCGCCACCTGCGCGATGCCGGAACCCATTGCCCCGCTGCCGATCACGGCAACGACACTGCCTTGCGCCAGAGCCGCCATGTTTATTCCCCTTTGAAGTTCGGTGCGCGCTTGTTGATGAAGGCGTCCACGCCTTCGCGGTAGTCGTGGCTGTAGCCCAGCTCGCGCATCATCTCGCCTTCCAGCTTGAGCTGGTCGGCCAGGGTGTTGCCATAGCTGGCTTGCAGGGCGCGCTTGGTGAAGGCCAGGCCCTTGGTCGGGGCGCTGGCGAAGTGCTTGGCCATGGCCATGGCTTCGTTCATCAGTTCTTCGTCGGGGACGGCTTTCCAGATCAGGCCCCATTGCTCGGCGCGTTCGGCGGACAGCTTTTCGCCCAGCATGGCGAGGCCGGTTGCGCGCGCGTGGCCGATCAAGCGCGGCAGGTGCCAGGTGCCGCCGGTGTCCGGGATCAGGCCCAGTTTGCAGAAGGCTTCGATGAAGCTGGCGGATTTGGCGGCGAGCACGATGTCGCAGGCCAGGGCCAGGTTGGCGCCGGCGCCGGCAGCCACGCCGTTGACGGCGCAGATGACGGGCATGGGGAGTTCGCGCAGGGCGAGGACCAGGGGGGCGTAGAATTTTTCGACGGATTCGCCCAGGTCGACGGCGGCGCCGCCGGGGGCGACGGCGCGGTCGCCCAGGTCCTGGCCGGCGCAGAAGCCGCGGCCGGCGCCGGTCAGCACCAGCACGCGCACCGACTTGTCGGCGCGCAGCTGCTGCAGGGCTTCGCGCACTTCCAGGTGCATGGCTTGCGTGAAGCTGTTCAGCTTATCGGGGCGGTTCAGGGTCAGGGTGGCGATGCCTTCCGTGATGTGGAATTTGATGTTCTCGTAGGTCAATTTTGTCTCCTTTTTTAAACCCGGTAAGGCGGGGTCAGACCCAAGGGTCAGACCCCGGTCTGCGACTGCCGCGTGCCAAGGGTCAGACCCTTGGGTCTGACCCTGGTTTACCGGGGTTGGGTTTATTCAGCCTGGTCGAAATCCACAACCACTTTATCCGTCACCGGGAATGCCTGGCAGCTCAGTACGAAGCCGCGTGCGATCTCGTAATCCTCCAGCGCGTAATTGACATCCATATCAACCTTACCCTCCACCATCTTGCAACGGCAGGTCGAGCACACGCCGCCCTTGCACGAATAGCGCATATCCAACCCAGCGCGCAGGCCCGCATCCAGGATCGACTCCTTATCCTTCTCCATCGTGAAGGAAGCCGCATTACCATCCATGATCACCGTCACTTCGGTCAGGTGCGGCGCCGAATCCACCACCGCGCGCGGCTTATGCTGGTGCTTCGGAATGCTCGCCGCAAACAGCTCGATCTTGATCGCCGACTTCGGCATGCCCGCCTCCTGCAGCGCAGCCGACACGCCCAGCATCATGTCCTCCGGCCCGCAGATAAAGGCATTGTCATAATCCTTGATATCCACCCAATGCTGCAGGAACTGCTGCGTCTTCTCTTTCGTGATACGGCCGTTGAACAGCTCAATATCCTGCTGCTCGCGCGACATCACATAGACGATATTCAAGCGCTCCAGGTAAGTATCCTTCAGCTCCATCAGCTCCGTCTTGAAGATCACCGACGACGACGCGCGGTTACCGTAGAACAGCGTGAAGCGGCTGTTCGGTTCCGTCAGCAGCGTGGTCTTGATGATCGACAGGATAGGCGTAATGCCGCTGCCAGAGGCAAAGGCCAGGTAGTTCTTGCTATGGCTCGCATCCAGCGGCACGTTGAAGTGCCCCATCGGCGGCATCACCTCGACGGTGGCGCCAGGTTTCAGCGTATCGTTGGCCCAGGTCGAGAACTGGCCGCCCGGCGTGCGCTTGATCGCCACGCGCAGCGCGCCGTCCTGCACTGCCGAGCAGATCGAATACGAACGGCGCAGGTCTTCGTTGTTGATCATGGCGCGCAGCGTCAGGTGCTGGCCCTGCTGGTACTTGAAGCTGTCCTGCAGTTCTGCTGGCACGGCAAAGGTGACGGCGATACAGTCGCGCGTTTCCTGCTGCACTTTGGCGACGGACAGTGGATAGAATTTGCTCATGGTGTCAGTGGCACTTGAAGTAGTCGAAGGGCTCGCGGCAATCGAGGCACTTGTACAGCGCCTTGCAGGGCGTGGAGCCGAACTGGCTGGTGATTTCGGTATGGCTGGAACCGCAGTGCGGACAGACGACTTTCGGCGCAGCCACCGCGCCACGCGCCACGCCGGCACGCAGCGCCTCGGGCGTGCCGGCGGCAGGCAGCGGCGCGTCGGCGCGGCGGACACCGGAGCGCAAGCCGCTGATATCGACCACGCGCTGCGCCGGCGGCGCGATGCCGTAGCCTTTCAGCTTGGCCTTGCCCGAGTCGCTCATCCAGTCCGTGGTCCACGCCGGCGACAGGCGGGTGATGATGTCCACCTGGCCGATGCCCGCGTCGTGCAAGGCGCCCTGTACCGCATCGGCAATCACCTGCATGGCGGGGCAGCCGGAATATGTCGGCGTGATAGTCACCGCGCACGAAGAAGGACCAGTCACCTGCACATCGCGCACGATGCCCAGGTCCACCACCGAGATCACCGGGATCTCGGGATCGGAAACCTGCTCCAGCAGGGCCCACACGCGCGCAGCGTCCATCACCACTCCGAACCGGGATAGGCGCGCTGCAGGAACTGCATCTCGGCCAGCAGGTAGCCCAGGTGCTCCGTATGGCGGCCTTGTTTGCCGCCCTTCTGCATCCACGCATCGGCCGGCGGCATAACGAGGGTCGCCTCGCCCAGGATATCGGACACATGCGACAACCACTGCTCGCGCAGGGCCGCGCTCGAAGGCGCCACGCCCTCGGCCACCATGGCCTCATCCACCGCGTCGTAGTTGAACATCTCGCCGGTGTACATCCACAGCTCATCGACGGCGGTCTGGGTGAAGCGCTTGCTGACCTCAGTGCCATCGCCCAGGCGCACAATCAGGTCGCCGCTGCGGCGCAGGTGGTAAGTCACTTCCTTGAGCGACTTCTCCGCGATTTCCGCAATGCGCGCATCGGAGGAACGCGTCAGCGCGCCGATCAGGAAGTAATGCCAGGTATCGAAGAAGAACTGGCGCACCAGCGTATGCGCATAGTTCCCGTTCGGCTGCTCCACCAGCAGCACGTTCTTGAAATCGTGCGCATCGCGCAGGTAAGCCAGCTTGTCCTCATCGCGGCCCTTGCCCTCTAGTTCCGCCGCATAGGTGTACCACATGCGGGTCTGGCCCAGCAGGTCCAGCGACACGTTGGACAGCGCCATATCCTCTTCCAGCGCCGGGCCCTTGCCGCACAACTCGCACAGGCGCTGGCTCAGCACCATGGCGTTGTCGCCCAGGCGCAGCAGGTAATTGACCTTGTTATCCATCGCAGCCGCGCCTTACAGGTTCTTCACTTCTTCCGGCATCGGGAAGAAGGTCGGGTGGCGGTACACCTTGCTGTTGGAAGGCTCGAACAGCGGCCCCTTGTCGGCCGGCGCGCTGGCAACGATATCGGAAGCGCGCACCACCCAGATGCTCACGCCCTCATTGCGGCGCGTGTACACATCGCGCGCGTTGTTGATCGCCATCTCCGCATCCGGCGCATGCAGGCTGCCCACATGCTTGTGCGCCAGCCCGTGCTGGCTGCGGATGAACACTTCCCACAGTGGCCATTCTTTGCTCATCTTGTCTCCTCTCAGGCCGCAGCCTGCTCCTTATTGTGTTTGTCGGCGTAGGCCACCAGCGCATCGCGGAACCACTCGCCATCTTCGTAAGCTTTGACGCGCGTGCGCAGGCGCTCGCGGTTGCACGGGCCGTTGCCCTTCAGGACATTGTGGAATTCATCCCAGTCGATTTCGCCGAAGTCGTAAGAGCCGCGCTCCTCGTTCCATTTCAGGTCCGGATCGGGGATGGTCAGGCCCAGGAATTCCGCCTGCGGCACGGTCTGGTCCACCATGCGCTGGCGCAGTTCATCGTTCGAGAACAGCTTGATGCGCCAGGCGCTCGACTGCGCACTGTTGACGGAAGCGGCGTCGGACGGGCCGAACATCATCAGCGAAGGCCACCACCAGCGGTTCAGCGCATCCTGCGCCATCGCCTTCTGCTCCGGCGTGCCCTTGGCCAGCGACATCATGATGTCGTAGCCCTGGCGCGCGTGGAAGGACTCCTCCTTGCAGACGCGGATCATGGCGCGCGAATACGGGCCGTAAGAGCAGCGGCACAGCGGGATCTGGTTGATGATGGCCGAGCCGTCCACCAGCCAGCCGATGGCGCCCATATCGGCCCAGCTCAGGGTCGGGTAATTGAAGATCGACGAATATTTGGCTTTGCCGCTGTGCAGGGCCGCCAGCAGCTCATCGCGCGACACGCCCAGGGTTTCGGCCGCGCTGTAGAGATACAGGCCATGGCCCGCCTCATCCTGGATCTTGGCCAGCAGGATCGACTTGCGCTTCAGGGTCGGCGCGCGGGTCACCCAGTTACCTTCAGGCAACTGGCCGACGATTTCGGAGTGGGCGTGCTGGGAGATCTGGCGGATCAGGGTCTTGCGGTAAGCCTCCGGCATCCAATCCTTCGGCTCGATCTTGATGCCGGCGTCAATGCGCGCCTGGAATTCGCGCTCCTGCGCGTCCATATCTTCTGCGGTCTGGACCTTTTTCAGGCCGGTTTCCACCATTTGTGCGTACATAAGGAGGGCCTCCTTGTTCGGGATAGACTCATAATACGATACAAAAACACGTTTGCAAACGAATTTTGTGTGTCATTTAAAAAATCTGTATCCAGATCAATGACAAGTATAGAATTAGTTCTATGCAAAAAAACCAGAACATCAATAGCTGGATAGAACAATTCCTGGCCGACGACCCGCCGCGCTCGAAATCGCTGGTGATGACCATTTTTGGCGACGCCATCGTGCCGCACGGCGGCATGGTGTGGACCGGCAGCCTGATCGAGCTGCTGGCCCCGTTCGGCGTGAATGACCGGCTGCTGCGCACGTCCGTGTTCCGGCTGGCGCAGGAAGGCTGGCTGGGCGCCCAGCGCGATGGCCGCCGCAGCTCGTACGCCATCACGCCGGACGCGATGCGCCGCTTCAGCCGCGCCTTCCGCCGCATTTACGCCCCGCTCACCGCCCACTGGAACGGCCAATGGACGCTGGTGCTTGCCGCCGACGGCCTGGACGCGCCCGCGCGCAGCCAGCTGCGCAAGGAGCTGCTGTGGGAAGGCTACAGCGTGATCGCCCCCGGCATCGCCGGCCATCCCGCCGGCGATATGGAAGCGCTGGAAGCCCTGCTCTCGCGCCTGGGGCTGCTGTCCAAAGTCTACGTGGTGCAAGCCACCGAAGTCCCCGGCCTGCGCGCGCGCCCGCTGGGCGACATGGTGGCCGAAGGCTGGGACCTGAGCGAGGTCATCGCCGGCTACGAGAAATTCGTCGCCCAGTTTGCAGGCTTGCCGGCCCTGCTGGCCGAGGCCGGCGCGATCGATCCCGAGCAGGCATTTGTGCTGCGTACCCTGCTGATCCACGCCTACCGCCGCGTGCAGCTGCACGACCCGCAGCTACCGGTCGAGCTGCTGCCCGAGCCATGGCCCGGCGCCCGCGCCTACGAACTGGCCAGCCAGCTCTACCGCCAGCTATATGCCAGCGCCGAGCAGCACATCCTCGCCGCCCTGCAGCGCGAAGACCCCAGCGCCCCCCAGCCCGAGCCCAGCTTCTACCACCGCTTCGGCGGCCTCCGCTGAACCACAAAATGTCCACTTCGGGGTCAGGAAGAAAGGTGGACATTTCTGCAGGAAATGTCCACCATTCTTGCTGACCCCCAAGTGGGCAATTGG
>NZ_JAYSCO010000011.1:89585-118431 GCF_041914865.1 Pseudoduganella sp.
CCCTCGGGGGGTATTCCAAACTTTGTGTTAATTTCCCCCCCAAACCCCCCAACTTTTCTTCCTGACCCCGAAGTGGACATTTGTTGACTGGTGTATCATGTCGGGCTTCGCGCGCAGCGCTTCATTTTCGACAGGACACACCATGTCTATCAAGATCAGCAGCCAGTTCGATGCTGGCGCCATCGATGTGGTCAGCGTTACTTCCGCTGGCGATATCGACCTGAACATCCGTAAGGATTCCCACGCGGATATCATCCAGTGGTTCTATTTCCGTGTGCAGGGCGCCAATGCCGTGCCGCTGACCATCCGTTTCCTGAACGCTGGCAAGGCTGCCTATGCTGAGGGCTGGAAGGGCTATAACGCGGTCGCTTCCTATGACCGCGATACCTGGTTCCGCGTCCCGACTTCCTTCGATGGCGAGGTGATGACCATCGAGCATGCGCCGGAACATGATTCGGTCTATTACGCTTACTTCGAGCCGTATTCGTGGGAACGCCACCTGTCGCTGCTGGATTCGGCGCAGCAGCATCCTTACGCGCAACTGGTGGACCTGGGCAGCACCGTGGAGGGCCGCGACATGAACCTGCTGGTCATCGGTGACCAGCAGGCGGAGAAGAAGGTGTGGGTCATCGCGCGCCAGCATCCGGGCGAGACCATGGCTGAGTGGTTCGTGGAGGGCATGGTGGAGGCGCTGCTGGATGCGGCCAATCCTTACGCCCGCCAGTGCCTGCAGGACGCTTGCTTCTACATCGTGCCGAACATGAATCCGGACGGCTCCGTGCGCGGTAACCTGCGTACCAATGCGGCCGGTGCGAACCTGAACCGCGAGTGGAACGAGCCGACCATGGAGCGTTCGCCGGAGGTCTTCCTGGTGAAGGAGAAGATGAAGGAAATCGGTTGCGACCTGTTCCTGGACGTGCACGGCGACGAGGGCCTGCCTTACGTGTTCGTGGCGGGCAGCGATGCCCTGCCTAACTTTAGCAAGGAGCAGAAGGCGGCGCAGGATAAGTTCATCGCTGACTTCAAACTGGCTTCGCCTGACTTCCAGTCGGAATTCGGCTACCCTGAGTCGCCGTACACGCCGGAAGTGCTGACCATGGGTTCGCCGCATATCACCCATCTGTTCGGCTGCCTGTCGCTGACCCTGGAACTGCCGTTCAAGGACAACGCTAACGATCCGGATGAGATCAATGGCTGGAGCGGTGCGCGTTCGGCCAAGCTGGGCGCGGATGTGCTGCAGCCTATCCTGCGTACCCTGCGTAACTTCTAAGCTTTACCTGCGCGGCGCCGGCTGTCCGGCTGTCCGGCTGCCGCGCAGCGTCGCATCACAGCGTTTCCGGGAAGACGCTGCAAAGCTCACGGCAGAATTTTTCGTGCGCTGCCTCGAATCTGTCGACTTCCGCTTGCTCCTCCAGCGCTATTTCCTTGAGCTTTTGCGGGTCGGTGACACCTGCTTTCTTCGCGCGGATGCCTTTCAGCCTTTGCTGGTGAACAGCAGTTTTTTGCTCATTCATTTCATAGAGGCTCGGCAGGCATTTTTCATCGCACTGGGCGCGCGTCTGCCGCTTTTCCCCGCCGAGGGCGGCTGCCGACATGGCGAGCAACGCCAGCGCCAATAAGTTCTTCTTCATTTTCTTCATTCTCCCAGCATGGTGTCGAGCGACAGCCGTACTCGCGTAGTGGCCTGCTTCTCGCTGTAGCCCGTGAGGGTGAGGCCTGCGGCGCTGTACTCGTCGATCTGGCGGCCTTTGCGCTTGACCAGGTTGTCGAGGCCGAAGACGAGCCGCGTCTTCGGGTTGAAATTCCAGATGGCGCTGGCGTTCAGCGTGAATTTGCTGGACTGGTAGTTGCGCTCCACAAGATTCTGGCGCGTCCAGTCGGCCGGCAGCCAGTTGGCGTCGGCGTTCAGCTTGAGCGGCATGCCTTTCGCCGAGTAGGACAGGCCCAGCTTGGCGCGCCATGGCAGTTGGCCGGGGATGCGGTTGTCCGGGCCGGGCAGGTCGCGCAGGTGCGAACGGGCGAAGCCCAGGCTGCCGTTCAGGTCGAGCGCGGGCGCGTCTTTCCAAAAGTCTTTGGCGCTGGCGCGGCCTTCAAAGCTGATGCCGTAGATGTCGGCCTCGCCCAGGTTGGCGGGACGCGAGACGTAGCGCGGCACGTTCGACCAGGGCACGTTTTCCAGCGCCAGCGTGGTACCGATCTTGTTGTCGATGCGGCGCGAGTAGACCTCCGCCACGGCTTCGCTGCCGGAGCCGAAGCCGTGCGCGTAGCGCAGGTTCAGGCCGAGCGCGCGTTCCGGCTGCAGCGTGGGGTTGCCGGCGCCGTCGCTGGTGTCGGGCGTGTTAGCGGCGCATTGGCCGCTGGCGTTGCAGGGGGCTAGGTAGTTGATGTAGGGCCGCAGCAGGAGTTTGTCGTCGGACGGCGCCTGGAAGGTGCGCGCCAGCGAGGCCCGCAACTGGCGCTTCCGGTCGCCGCCGATCTTGTGGGCGAAGTGCAGGCTGGGCGACCAGACGCGGTAGGTGCTGCGATAGTCGTAGGGGCCTTCACTCAGGTCGAGCTTATGGTCTTCCGCCGACAGGCCGACGCCGAGGGCGTTGGCGCGGTCCAGGCGCCAGTCGTCCTGCACGAAGAAGCGGAGCGTGGTGCTACGCCCTGCCGCGTGGTTGCCAAGGACACTGAAGCTGGGGTCGGGCGAGCCGTTGACCAGGTTCTGGTACTGCGTGTCGTCGTTGTTGCGGACGAACCTTGCGCCGGTGGAGAAGTCATGACCGCCTTTGAATTCCGTGCTGTACTTCAGGTCGACGAAGTTGTTGCGGCTGTCCTTCTGCGACGCATCGAGGCTGGTGCGCGGCGCGCCAGGCGTCCATTGCTCGAAGCGCTTGTAATCGCTGTCCAGACCGGAGGCAAGGGAGCGCAAGGTCAGCTCCAGCCGGCTCTCGGTATCGATGCTCCAGTTCCATACCGCGCTGGCGGAGCGCGAAGTCATCGGCGTGCGGTTATCTTTGAGCGCGGTCAGGCGCCGCGCGTCGGGCCAGGAGCGCTGGTCCGTGCCGCCGCTGGATTCAACCAGGCGGCCCGCATCGGCACTGAAGCGCAGCTTGTGGTCGGGGTTCAGCTTCAGCTCCGCATTGACTTCGGCGATGAACATGTCGAAGCGCGAGGTGCTCGAGGCGTCGCCCTGGTATAGCAAGACTTGTTTGTCGCCGACCGTTTGCTCCTGCCGATAGTGCTTCTGCCCGGGCGTGTTGCGGCGGTCGCCGCGCAAGCTGTAGCTGTAGCTCCACGGCGATTCGTCCGGCAGCTGGTTGCTGGACAGGGAAAAGCCGCCGCTGCCCTGGCCGCCGGCCATGCTGCCGTTGGCGCGCACTTGCGTCATCGCTTTGCGTTCGATTTTGCGGCGCACGATGTTGATGGTGCCGGCAATGCCGAATGGTCCGGTTTCGGCGGTGGCGGATTTGATGATCTCGATGCGTTCGATCTGCAGCGCGTCCAGCTGCATCGGGTCGGTGGCGCTGGGCGGCTGGCCATCGACCAGCACCTGGGTGTAGCCGGGCAAGCCCATCAGGCTGACCTGCCCATTCTTGCCCACCGTGACGGCCGGCTCGCGCCGCAGTACTTCGCCGGCATTCTGCGCGCCGCTGTCCGCGATGGCCTTCTTGCCGATCACCAGCTTGCCGGCCACGAAGTCGCGCTCCGCCTCGCCATTCACCACCACCTGGGCCGGAGCGGCCGTGGCATTGTCCTGCGCCGCTGCCGCGGGCGCCAGCGCCAGCAACAGCCATCCGTAACTCTTCATCCAGAAACAGTTAAATTATTAATAATATTAACAATATTAACTATGAGTTACTTTTAACGCAACAAGGCTTTGAAGGCTTTCGGCATCCACGGGCGCGCTGCCAGCATGATGGTGACGGCGCGCCGCTGCTCGAACGGCAGGCGCGCGTCATCCTGGTGCTGCAGCGAGAATTCATCGGCCACCTGTTTCAGGCGGTCCAGCAAGGCGCGCGTCGATTGCTGCGACAGCATCACGCTCACCAGGCGCTGCACCTCGTGGTGGCCGTCGAAGCGGCTGTCGAAATAGTCGCTGTAGGCCTCGTCGCGGAAGAAGCTCTGGATCGGCCCGTTCGGCAGCCAGCTGAAGGTGCGCGAGACCAGCAGCTTGACGCGGTTGTTCGGCTTCAGCATCAGGAAGCCGATCTTGTCCAGCCGCAGCAGGCAGGCGGTGGCTTCGGCGGCGGTGATCCTGTAGCTCGCCACCACCTCCTCGATCGGCACCTGGTTCAGCGCCAGCACGGCCACCACCAGCAGCTTGGTGTCGCTGATGATTTCCTTCTCCTGCGCGTAGGTGAGCTGGGAAATCAGCTGCGGCGTATCGGCTGCCGCCTGCGCCAGTTCGGCAAAGTCCATCTCCAGCACGGCCAGCACCTGCTCCAGCCGCTCCAGCGTGAAGCTGCGCGCGGCGAACATGCGCTTGATACTGGGTTCGGACAGGCCGATCTTCTGGCCCAGGGCGGCGTAGGTGATGCCGCGCGCCTTGAGTTGGCGTTTCAGGGCATCCACCAGGCGGATGACGTTGGACATGCATGCTTCTCCGACAATAAAGTATCAAAATATGATACCACCGGGCCGTCCAGGTGCGACAGTGCGCAGCGCGATTGCGGGCGCGCCGGGCGCGCAGCAAGATGGCGCCTCCAATCACTTGTGGAGCAGCGAATGAAACGCACCCTGATCGCAACCCTGTTGGCCCTGGCCTGCGCCAGTGGCCAGGCGGCCGATGGCTCGCCCGTCTCGACGCACCTGAGCGACCTGACCGCTTCGGTGGCGGCCGGCTCGGTGCTGACCGTCTTCGCCGCCGGTTCGCTGGTGGTGGAGTCGGTGGAAACCATCGGCGATGGCGTGTCGGTGGTGCTGAAGAGCGCGGCCGATGGCAGCAAGGCCACCGTGCAGTTCAGCGGCAAGGCGCTGGAAGGCGCGTCGCTGGCGGCCGGCACCGCCGTCAGCGCGGTCGCCATGTCGGCCGGCCACGCGCTGGTGGTGTCGGGCAAGGTGATCGCCTTCCTGCCCAACGAGGCGGGCAAGGCCCTGCTGCATCACAGCCGCGTGAACTAAGCCATGCGCCGCCTGCTCACAACCCTGCTGGCCGCCGCCGCCTTTGCCGGCGGCGCCGCCCACGCCGGCCAGCATTGCGAACACCGGCCACTGGCGCTGGGCGATGTCGAACGTTCGCTCGACCTGGCCCAGCGCAGCGCGCAAGCGCTGGACGCCAGCGGCGCGCAGGTGGCGATCGTCGCGCGCGCCGGACAGGACTTGTCGGACTATGGCCTGCGCTACTCGCACGTGGGCCTGGCGTGGCGCGACCACCCTGCCGGGCGCTGGGTCGTGGTGCATTTGCTGAACGACTGCGGCACGGCGCGCTCCGGCTTATACAACGATGGCCTGGGGCGCTTCTTCCTGACCGACCTTTACCAGTACAAGGCGCAGCTGATCCTGCCGTCGCCGGCGGTGCAGCAGCGACTGGCGCAGCTGCTGGCCACGCGCACGCCGCTGCGCTTGCACGAGCCGCGCTACAACATGCTGGCCTACCCCTGGTCCACGCGCTACCAGAACTCCAACCAGTGGGTGCTGGAGACCCTGGCCGCCGCCAGCGCCGAACCGGGGCGCGTTGAAACGCGTGCCGAGGCGCAGCAATGGCTGGGCGGCGCGGGCTACGATCCCGGCTCGGTCCATATCAACGCGGTGAAGCGCCTGGGCGGGCGCATGTTCCGCGCCAATGTGGCATTCGACGACCAGCCAACGGGGCGCCGCATGCGCGGCGATATCGCTACGGTAACGGTGGATGGCATTGAACAGTTCGTGCGCCGGCAAAGCGCCGACGCGCGCGTGCTGGAGCTGTGATTACCTGCGGCTGAGCTGACGGATACGGGTGACGTGTTTATGCCGCAGGCGCTCGAGCTGGCGCGCTTGCGGGTAGCCCGGCTGGCCCGGCAAACGCTCGTGCGGCGCCGCCAGCGCCAGCGCCTCTGCTTCGAGGTAGAGTGCCGGCAGGCGTTCGGTTTGTCGTTTGCTGGTCATGCTTCATGTTAGGCGGCGGCCGCTAAAGTTGCCAGATTTGCGGCGGCGCAAAGGCCGCGCGGCCATCTGCGCCCATCATGGGGCTTTCAGGAGGCGATCATGAAGCTAATTCTTGCGGTGCTGGCTTGCGCCATGCTCGTCGGCTGCACTTCCATGCCCTACCGCCCGGCGCAGGCCGATGGGGCTTTTCCCGGCCTGGTCGATTTCGTGGCGAGTGCGCCGGGACGCAGCGTGGATGTGCTGCTGGTGCACGGCATGTGCACGCACGACGTGCGCTGGGTCGACGACACGGTGGCCCAGCTCAGCAGCGCGCTGCGGGCGCAGACGCAGGGTACACCACCCGGCAGCGCTGCCGGCGCGGCGGTGGCGACGACCGACGGCATCGAGATTGTCGAACGCAGCATCCAGCTGCGCCAGGGCGAGCTGCGCATCAAGGCCCTGCTCTGGTCGCCGCTGACCACGCCGCTCAAGCACCAGCTGGACTACGACCACAGCGACCGCCTGCCGGTGGTGCGCGCCAAATTGAATGCGCGCGCCAAGGACATGCTGATGGACGACTGCATTCCCGATGCCCTGATCTACCAGGGCGTCTCCCGCGACGCCATCCAGCAGCGCATGGCGCAAGCCATCCTGCGCGCCACCGAAGGCGCGGCGCCCGACGCGCCGCTGCTGGTGCTGTCGTCCAGCCTTGGCAGCAAGATCCTGTTCGATACCCTGCTGCGCATGGACGCCGCGGCGCAGCGCACGATCGACCGCATGGCCTACCTGGTCATGGCGGCCAACCAGATTCCCCTGCTCGCACTGGCCGACCAGCAGGCCGTGGCGCCCGGCGCCGCCGCCGCGCCGGCAGCGCCGCCGCCCGACAGCCTGCAAGCGCTGCTGCGCAAGCGCCGCGCCGCCGCCACGCCGCGCACGACGCGCAGGCTGACCCTGGTGGCCTTCAGCGATCCGAACGACTTGCTGACCTATACGCTGGAACGCGAGCGCTACGCGCCGCTCGGCGTGGAGGTGGTGAATGTGCTGGTTTCGAACGCGCCGACCTGGTTTGGCCTGCTGGAGCGGCCCGACCATGCGCACGGCAACTACCTGCTCAACCCAGACGTTGCCCGAATGGCCGCGTGTGGCCAGCCGCGTAGTGCGCGTTGCGAATGATGTCGTACACCTTGCGCACGTTCGCAATGCAGTCGAAGCGCGGCACGTCCTCCACGCCCGGCCAGGACGCCAGGCCGCTGAACACATTGCCGGCGGCCGACACGCCGAATGTGATGGAGCCTTCGCCGTTGCGGTTCTCCGTCAGCGAGAAATCGCTTAATTCGCGCAGCGACAGGATCTGCTCTTTGCGGCGGAAGATGCCGTAGCGGATGATGATGCTATCGCTCGTCACCACATACTCCGTATTGGCGCGCTGGCGGGCGTCGACAAAGAAGCGGCCGGCGATCATGTACAGGCCGACCAGCACGAAGGGAATCCCCCACACGCGGAACAGCAGCGGCGCATCGGAACTGATGACGGTGTATTCCCAGAACATGGCAAAGCTGCCCCACACCAGGCTGAATGGCACCATCAGGATGTCCGCCCCGCGCAGCATCAGGCCCTGGCGCGGACGTCCGCGCCACAAAGGGCGTTCATTCTTCAAGCTTTTCTCCATGCCGCCATCTTAACCGCCTGCCGAGGCAAAAATTCTGGCAGATTATCACTTGAAGATAGAAAGCAAGCGTTGCCACCAGCTGCGGCGCGGCGGCGCTTCGTGATGGATGGTGGGGAGCGCGCCGAAATCGGTTACCAGCGCCACCACGCGGCCGGCGCTGTCGTAGCCGAAATAAGAGGCGTAGTGGCCATCGCGCACGCCGGCCGGGAAGCTCACCGTATTGCCATCGCTGGCAAAACAGGCGCTACCCGAGTGCACGCTGAAACCGAAAGTTTCCCCCGGCTGCAAGTTGCGTGCATCCTGTTCGGCCGTCAGCGCGGGATACCAATGCACAGCCACCGCGGCGGGATCGAACAACACGCGCGCATAGGCCAGGCGCTCGCCGGCCATGGCAAGGGTAACCGGATACTCGCCCTGCGGCACGCATTGCGTGAACGGCGCCAGGGGCTGTTCCGACTGCGGGTCGCCGGCGGCGATCCTGCCGCTGCCGACGCACAGGCGCCCGGCTTCGACCAGCGAGAATTGGATGGGGGTTTCTTCTGACACGAAGCGCTCCGCCGCAAAGGCGGAGCGCAGTCCTTCCGGGTGGGGCGCATAGCTCATGCGCCCATGATATTACTTTTGAAGGCGAACCAGCAATTCCTTACCCACCAGCGGCGCGGAAGCCGGGTTCTGGCCGGTGATCAGTTCGCGGTCGGTGACCATATGGCCTTCCCAGTTGGCGGCCTTGGAGAATTTCAGCCCGGCCTTGACCAGCGCGGTCTCAGGATAGAACTTCATCTCGCCGCCACCCAGCTGGGCTTTCGATGCTTCCTCTTCCGCGTTGCTGAACACGGTGACCTTGTAGCCGGCGTAGATCCACTTCGGCTGCGTCGGGGTGGCGCCCTGCGCCAGCTTCATGCTGAAGCCTTTGGCGTCCGGCATGGCCGACAGCAGGGCAATCGGGCCGTGGCAGACCAGGGCGGTCGGCTTGCCATCCTTATGGAAGGCGGCCAGCACCTTGCCCAGCGCCGGGCTGGCCAGCAGGTCCTGCATCGGCGCGTGGCCGCCCGGCACGTAGACCGCGTCGTACTTGCCGTAGCCCTGCTGCTCCACGCGCGCCAGGCTGACCACCGGCGAGCTGTCCTTGTCGGTCAGGCGCAGCTGCTCCAGCAGTTTCAGGTGCGCATCCAGCGCGGCCTGGTCGCCGCCGAAGAACATTGGATTGACCGAGCCCTTGTCCAGGGTCGGCGCCTTGCCTTGCGGGGTGGCGAAGGTGATGGTGTGGCCGGCATCCATCAGCATCTTCACCGGCTGCATCAGCTCATTCAGGTAAAAGCCGGTCTGGAAGGTTTTGCCGGCCTTCAGGTCCAGCGTGGCTTCGTCGGACAGCACGACCAGCACGTTGCCGGCGTTGGCATTCATGGCGGCGGCCGCGAGGGCGATGGCAGTCAGTTTCTTGATCATGGTTTTGCTCCTTGGAGAAGTTGATGGCGCTACTTTATTCAATCCTCCAACGGCGATAAACTACCGCAAAGCCAAACTATTTTTCCCTTAAAAGCAATAATGAGCCGCAAATACGATCACCTGAGCGATGTCGAAACCTTCGTCACCGTCGTCGAGCGCGGCTCGCTGACGGCGGCCGCCGTGGCGATGTCCACCACCCCGTCGGTGGTCAGCCGCGCCCTGGCCCGGCTCGAAGCACGCCTCGGCACCCAGCTGCTGCGCCGGACCACACGCAGCCTGGGCCTGACCGACGCCGGCCGCCTATACCTGGAGCAGACGCGCGCCGCCCTGTCGCTGATCGACGATGCCGAACGCGCCGTGCAGGCCGAAGGCGGCGAAGTCACGGGCCGCATCCGCCTGAGCGCGCCCACCACGTTCGGCCACTACCGCCTGCCCGCCCTGCTGCAGCGCTTTGCCGAGCGCTATCCCGCCGTGCGCGTGGAGCTGAACATCAGCAACCGCAACGTCGACCTCGCGGCCGACAACTTCGACTTCGCCATCCGCCAGGGCTTCCTGAAAGACAGCAGCATGATCGCGCGCAAGCTGGAAGATGCGGAACTGGTGCTGGTGTGCGCGCCCGCCTACGCCAAGCGGCGCGGCCTGCCACGCGACCTGGATGCGCTGGCCGGCCACGATTGCCTGAGCTTCCTGCTGCCCAGCACCGGGCGCGCCATACCCTGGCAATTCATGCGTGATGGCGCGGAGCTGGACTGGCCGGTGGAGTCGGCCGTGCAGGTGACGGATGATGTGCTTGGGACGGTATCGCTGGCGGAGGCGGGCCTGGGCATCTGCCAGACCTTCCGCTTCATCGCGCAAGAGCGGCTGCAACGCGGCGTGCTGGTGGAGGTGCTACCCGAGTTGAAGGGACGCAGCCGGCCCTTCTCCCTGATCTACACGCCGCAGCGGCGCATGACGGCCGCTGCGCGCGCCTTCACCACTTGCCTGCTCGACCAGCCTTAGTCCAGCAATAGGTCCTCTTGCCGGCGGTAGCCTTTGCGGCGATCGGTGGATTGGAGCAGTTCCCTGCCTGCAGCTGCCAGGGCATGGATGTCGGGCTGAAGCCGTGTTTGCGTGGGAATCGGCGGCACGCGCGGCAGGCGCTGCGTGGGCGGTGGCAGCACGCTGGAAAACTTGGGCGCAGGCTGCACGGGCGGCGCAACGGTGGCCGGCGCAGGCTTGGCCTGTGGCAGCGGGACGCGGGCCAGTTCGCGGCGGTGGGCATCGGCTCGCTTCCATTGATTTTCGCCCGGGAACAGCAGCCGCACTTCTGCCCAGGCGCTGCGGGAGATGCCTTTGCAGCGGCAAATGAATTCGTGCGGCGACACCGGCTCGCCAAGATGCAGGATGACGTCGCCAACCACTTCGGCGTAGGCGAAGCCGGAGCGGTTCCAGGCGCGCAGTTGGGTGCCTTCGGGCAGGAACACTGTTTTCCATTGGTAGCCACGCAAGCGGGCGCGGGGCACCTCGCCGCCTGCGGCGCGGGCAAGCCATTCTTCGATGGCAATGGCGGCGAGTTCGCCGGCATTCTGTTCCGCCTGATGCGCATCGGCATACTGGAGCAGCCGGCATAAGGTGGTGGTGGGTATCGCCAAAGTCGCTATGTCTTTCATGCTGTTTTCCTCCGCTGTTTTGCGCTGAAACGCGCTGTTTTCCGCTGTTTTTTCTTGGATCGGCGGACGGGGGCATTGGTTCCCCAAAAAACAGCGGAAAACAGCGCGAAACAGCAGAAAACAGCGGCCCATTTCAGCGGAAACGCCATACGCATTTTGGCGGACTACCGGCCGCCGACGCCGGGCATTTGGCTTGTGGCCAGGTATGGCTCAGGCGCCGAGCACCCACGTGGCGGCCTGCACATACAGCGGGATGCCCAGCAGGATGTTGAGCGGGAACGTGATCCCGAGCGACATGCCAAAGTAGATCGAAGGGTTAGCTTCCGGAATGGCCTGGCGCAGTGCAGCCGGGACCGCGATATACGAGGCGCTGGCCGCCAGGACGGTGAGCAAGGCGCCATTGCCGACCGACAGGCCAAGCACCTTGGCCAGCAGCAGCGCGAGCGCGGCGTGCATCAATGGTGCGCCCACTGCGTACGCCAGCAGCCAGGCGGACTGGCTACGCAGTTGCCCCAGATTGCGCGCGGTCAGCAAGCCCATATCGAGCAGGAAGAAGGCCAGCATGCCCTTGAACAGGTCGATCGAAAACGGCGCGAGCGTGGCCTTGCCTGCCGCACCGGTCAGCAGCCCCACCGCCATCGCAGCAAACAGCAGCAGCTGGGTGCCGTCGGTCAGCGATTCATGCAGGATCTTGCGCAGGCCGGAAGACGCGCCCGGCCCCGGCCCTGCCGCCAGCGCCAGGCTGGCGCCAGCCGGCAACGTAGCGTGGGCCGATGCAGCCTGGCGCATGGAGTTCGCCATCAGCACGGCCACGACGATGGCGGGCGCCTCCATCAGGGCCATGGCGGCGGCCATATGCCCGCCGAACGGCACATGATGGTTTTCCAGGTACTGGGTGGCGGTGATAAAGGTCACTGCGCTGACCGAACCATAAGTGGCAGCCACTGCCGCCGCGTCGAATCCAGCGAGCAGCCGCTTCAATAGGGTGAAGGCCAGTACAGGCACCAGGAATGCCAGTACCACGGCCGCGCCCAGGCTGACGGCGACATCCCGCGTCAGCCCCGATTCTGCCAGCGCGAAGCCGCCCTTCAGGCCCAGCGCCATCAGCAGGTACAGCGACAGGAAGCGGGAAATTTGCGGCGGGATGTCGAGATTGGATTTGAGGCAACCAGCCAGGATACCGAACAGGAAAAACAGGATAGCGGGGTCGAGGAAGTTCTGCATGGACTTGCTTGAGAGATCAGGTACGCCATGCTACCCTCATGGCCTCATAAAGAAAAATCGATATTCGACATCTCTATCATAGATAAAACTCTATGCAAGCCACTTTTCGCCAGCTCCGCCTGTTCCTCGCCTTCGCCGAACTGCGCTCCGTCACTGCGGCCGCGCGCGCCTGCCATGTCACGCAGCCGACGGCCTCCATGCAGCTGCGCGAACTGACGGAAGCGATCGGGGTGCCGCTGTATGAGCAGGTGGGCAAGCAGATGTACCTGACCACCGCCGGCGAAGCGCTGGCGCGTTCCGGCCGCGCCATGATGGATGAATGGGCCGCCTTCGAACAGGTGATCGACGGGCTGAAAGGCGTGTCCAGCGGCCGCTTGCGGCTCTCCATCGTGAGTACGGCAAAGTACTTCGTCCCGCGCTTGCTGGGCAGCTTCTGCACCACGCACCCCGATGTCGATATCGCGCTGGAGGTGCTGAACCGCGACCGCGTGGTGCAGCGCCTGAACGACAACCTGGACGACTTGTATGTGATGTCGATGCCGCCCGAGGGCATGGCGCTGGAGCGGCTGGAGCTGATGTCGAACCCGCTGGTGGTGATCGCCGAGCGTTCGCATCCTTTGGCGGCGCGGCGGCGCCTGGCGCCGGCAGCCTTGGGGTCCAGCCGCTTCATCCTGCGCGAAAAAGGCTCGGGCACGCGCCTGGCCGGCGACCGCCACCTGCGCACGCTGGGCATGGCCGTCGACGTACGGATGGAACTGGGAAGTAACGAAGCCATCAAGCAGGCAGTTGCGGCAGGCTTAGGCCTGGGGATCATTTCACGCTATGCGCTGGCGCAGGACCCGGCGGAAGAAGGCTTGGCGGTGCTGGATGTGAAAGGCTTTCCGATCCAGTGCAGCTGGTGGATCCTGTATCGCCAGGGGAAAAAACTGTCACCCCTGGCCGCAGCGTTCCTGCAGCACGTGGCCAAGGCCTAGTGCAGATTTCTCATCAAGCATGGTTTCGGAGCGATCCTCTCACAGGAGTTATTTGCGCGAAGGAATTTCCGCCCCCTCCCGTTAAACGCGATTGACTGTTATCCGGATAACGGATAACTTTGATGCATGTCGATCCAGTCTTTCTCGTGCCACGACACCGAAGCGTTGTTCACGACGGGGAAAAGCCGTCGCTTCGCAAATATCAAGAGTGCAGCTGAACGTAAGCTCGCTCAACTAGACGCCGCGCCCTCAGTGAACTTCATGCGGGCGCACCCTGGCAACGACCTGAAGGAATACAACGGTGCGTGGCACGTGCGAATTAACGATCAGTGGAGGTTAACGTTTCGATGGGGAGCAAATGGTCCCTATGATGTACGAATTGAAGATCCACACTGAGCTGGATCTAGCGTAAGGAGTGTGTCATGTTTAAGAACGGAATGCGCCCGGTTCACCCTGGCGAAGTGTTGATGGAAGATTACATTAAGCCCATGGGTGTAAGTGTACGTGCCGTAGCAATTGCGCTAAGCATTCCTTATTCGCGCCTCAGCGAAATCACCAAGGGCCAACGTGGGATAACTGCTGATACAGCTCTTCGCCTGGAACGCTATTTTGGTAGCGAAGCGCAAGGCTGGCTAAACCTGCAGAGCGCTTATGAATTGCGAATCGCTGAAATTGCGGCAGGCAAGACAATCACTAAGGAAATTAAGCCGCTTGCGTCGACCAGCTGACTACGCAATACGCTCCAGCACTCCATTGACGACCCGATAGATTTTCACCGCGAACGTCAGCGGTCGGTCGTGTTCATTTCGAGATCGCGTCATCAAACAAATCGAAGAGTCAATGCCAATCCCGTTAGCAAGTTTCGCACAATACTTCCGCATCGGATTGGAGTTGGGCATCGTCGCGCCTGATCAAGTGAGGGAATGGGCTATTTCAGTAATTGACGAAATGGATGAGCCGCCCGGCGAAATAATTGAGATCTCCTGGCGTAAGCCTCGATCGGAGCTTATTACTGATCTCAATGAGGTCAAAGGCGACGCGGATTTTGAACTAGTTCGACGATGGCTGCTCGGCACTCTCTCCCCAAGCTTGCGGAGCGCCGATGATCATCTTGAGCATGTAATTCGTCAGGCTATGGGCGTTGCGCGCGCAGTGGGAAATCAGGATATCTACTATGTTTTCGACGCTATTGAAGACGAGTTGCATCTTGCTCGAACTCAAGTCTATGGAACAGTCGAAGAGTGCCGAGAGAGTTTCAACTCTGCGTTGAGAGAATTTGGCACGGCGCCATTTGTTACTTGATGAGAGTCAGCTTCGGGGCGTACGCGCCCGCATGATGCCACGCCGCAGCGTCGGGTGACCGCTGCGGCGTGCGGGGGGGATTACTTGCCGCCCCGTCCGGCCTTGATCAGGAAGTTCTGCATGGTGGATTCGGCCACCGACGCCCACTGGTTCTGGTCGTTGCGGAAGCGCTTCCACGGTTCGTAGATCTTGGCGAACTTGGCGTTCTTGGCGGCTTCCTCGTTCATCAGTTCATTGGCCGCTTTGTAGGCCGCTTCCATGATGTCGTTGGAGTAGTTGCGCAGCTTGACGCCGTTCTTCATCAGGCGGCCCAGCGCGGTCGGGTTCTTGAAGTCGTACTCGGCCTGCATCACCACGTGCGCTTCGTAGGAGGCGCATTCGAGCGCGGCCTGGTATTCCTTCGGCAGCTTCTCCCACTCCTTGATGTTGACGTACAGGGTGAAGGAGGCGCCCGGCTCCCACCAGCCCGGGTAGTAGTAGAACGGCGCGACCTTGTAGAAGCCCAGCTTCTCGTCGTCGTATGGGCCAACCCATTCCGCCGCGTCGATGGTGCCTTTTTCCAGCGCCGGGTAGATGTCGCCGCCGGCCAGCTGCTGCGGCACCGCGCCCAGGCGCTCCATCACCTTGCCGGCCAGGCCGGCGATGCGCATCTTGGCGCCTTTCAGGTCGGCCACCGACTTCACTTCCTTGCGGAACCAGCCGCCCATCTGGGTGCCCGAGTTACCGGCGATGAAGTTGATCACGCCGTAGTCTTTGAAGAAGTTGCGCAGCAGTTCCTTGCCACCGCCCTGGTCGTACCAGGCGGTGTGCTGGCGCGAGGTCAGGCCGAACGGCACGGCGCAGTCGAGCGAGAAGGTGGCGTCCTTGCCGTAGTAGTAGTACGAGGCGCTGTGGCCGCACTCCACGGTGCCGGCCTGCACCGCGTCCAGCACCTGCAGGCCGGGCACGATCTCGCCGGCGGCGAAGACCTTGATGTTGAATTTACCTCCGGTCAGCTGCGACACGCGTTTGGTGAACGTGTCGGCCGCGCCGTAGATGGTGTCGAGGGATTTGGGGAAGCTGGATGCCAGGCGCCAGGTGACGGCAGGCAGTTCGGCAGCGATGGCCGGCGCGGCGATAACACCTGCGCCCGCGCCCGCGGCTGCCTTCTTGATAAACGAACGGCGTTCCATACGTTCTGTCTCCTTAAGGGGTGTAGTTCTCGAGACAGTGTATGGAAATATTTAATTTCCGGCAACCACCATCTTTTCAATGAGGATCGACCCGGTTTGCTTGGTGCCGCGCACCAGCGTGTCGGTGCCGATGCCGACGATATCCTGGAACATTTCCTTCATATTGCCGGCGATGGTGATCTCTTCCACCGGGTACTGGATCACGCCATTCTCGACCCAGTAGCCGGAGGCGCCGCGGCTGTAGTCGCCGGTCACGTAGTTGGTGCCCTGGCCCATCAGCTCCGTCACCAGCAGGCCGGTGCCCATCTTGCGCAGCATGGCTTCGAAGTCGTCGCCTTTTTTGGTCAGCGAGGAGGTGATGGTCAGGTTGTGCGAGCCGCCGGCATTGCCGGTGGTTTTCATGCCCAGCTTACGCGCCGAGTAGGTGGACAGGAAGTAGCCCTGCAGCACGCCGTTCTTCACCACGTCGCGCTTTTGGGTGCGCACGCCTTCCTCGTCGAACGGCGCCGAGCCGATGCCGCCCACCACATGCGGGTCTTCCTTGACCTGGATGTGGGATGGGAAGACCGGCTTGCCGAGCGAGTCGATCAGGAAGGAGGACTTGCGGTACAGCGCGCCGCCCGAGGTGGCCTGCACGAAGGCGCCCAGCAGGCCGGCGGCCAGCGGCGCTTCGAACAGCACCGGGCAGGTGCGGGTGGTCAGCTTGCGCGCGTTCAGGCGCGCCAGCGAGCGTTCGGCGGCGTAGCGGCCCACGGCTTCCGGGCTGGCCATTTTTTTCGGGTCGCGCACCGAGGTGTACCAGTCGTCGCGCTGCATCTTGGCGCCCTTGCCGGCGATCGGGGTCACGCTCAGGGTGTGGCGCGAGTACGGATAGCCGCCGATGAAGCCGCGCGAGTTGGCCGACACGAAGTGCGACTGCTGCACGTGCACGCCGGCGCCTTCGCTGTTGGTCACGCGCGGGTCGACCGCGAAGGCGGCCGCTTCGGCGCGCTGCGCCAGGGCCACGGCTTCTTCGGTGCTGATCGGCCATGGATAGAACAGTTTCAGGTCTTGCGGGTTCTTTTCCAGCAGCTCTTCCTCGGCCAGGCCGGCGCAATCGTCTTCCGCCGTGAAGCGGGCGATGTTGTAGGCCGCTTCCACGGTCGCCTTGAGCGAGGCGGTGGAAAAATCAGAGGTGCTGGCGTTGCCGCGTTTCTGGCCGATGAAGACCGTGACGCCGATTCCCTTGTCGCGGTTTTGCTCGATCGTTTCGATCTTGCTCTTGCGGACCGACACCGAGAGCCCGCTGCCTTCGCTGATTTCGACGGCGGCATCGCTGCCGCCCTGCTCGCGCGCATACTGCAACACGTCGCGTGCAAGCTGTTTCAACTGGTCCTGGGAGTAGGAGAAGGCGGATTCGCTCATGGGGTGTTTTTAGGGGTCGTAGCGTTAAAACAGTTATCATAGCAGCCGTTTACCGTTTTTTCGCTCTATCATGCCAAATCCAAATCGCGGCTCGTGCGGCTTCCAGTCCAACGAGTTTGAACAAGAATACGAACGCCCATCCAAAACCGAGATGAAGCGCCAGTCCGACGCCCTGCAGGCGCTGGGCCAGGAGCTGGTCGAAGCCCCGCGCGACCGCGTCAAGCGCGTGCCGATGCCGGAGGATGTGCGCGATGTCATTCTGGAATGCCAGAATATCAAGAACCACGAAGGCCGCCGCCGCCAGCTGCAGTTCATCGGCAAGAAGATGCGCGGCCTGAGCGATGAGGAAGTGGCGGTCATCCGCCGCACCATCGAGGGCTGGAAAGGCGCCTCCAAGGCCGATACCGCCGCCCTGCACGCGCTGGAGCGCCGCCGCGACAAGCTGCTGGCCGACGACAAGGCGCTGACCGCCCTGCTGGAGGAAGCGCCGCACCTGGACGTGCAGCACCTGCGCACGCTGATCCGCAATGCGCGCAAGGAGCAGGCCGAGAACAAGCCGCCCAAGGCTTACCGCGAAATCTTCCAGATCCTGAAGGACCTGGAGAAGACCGGCGCCGCCGCCCCGTCGCCGGGCCCGGATGTTGACGTCGATGCGCCGGAAGGCGAAGACGATGAGTGAGGAAACCCTGCTGGTCGGCCTGGTCTCGGTTTCCGACCGCGCCAGCGGCGGCGTCTACCAGGACCAGGGCATCCCGGCGCTGGAGGAATGGCTGCGCAGCGCGCTGGCCACGCCAGTGCGCTTTGAAACCCGCCTGATTCCCGATGAGCGCGCGCAGATCGAGGCCACCCTGGTGGACCTGGTCGACAACGTGCGCTGCCACCTGGTGCTGACCACCGGCGGCACCGGCCCGGCGCGGCGCGACGTGACGCCGGAGGCCACGCTGGCCATCGGCAGCAAGGAAATGCCGGGCTTCGGCGAGCAGATGCGCCAGGTCAGCCTGGCCTTCGTGCCGACGGCGATTTTGTCGCGCCAGGTGGCCGTGATCCGCGAGACCGCCGACCATGCGGCGCTGGTGATCAACCTGCCGGGCCAGCCGAAGGCCATCAAGGAAACGCTGGAGGGCTTGAAGGATGCCGACGGCAAGCAGCTGGTCGGTGGCGTGTTCGCCGCCGTGCCCTACTGCATCGACCTGATCGGCGGCCCGTACGCTGAAACCAATGACGCGGTGTGCAAGGCATTCCGCCCCAAATCCGCCATCCGCAAGAAGGACAACGCATGACCCACCTGCTCGATTCCATCGTTATCGATACCGCGCCGAACCCGGAAACCTCCGTGATCTGGATGCACGGCCTGGGCGACAGCGGCGAAGGCTGGGCGCCGATCGTCAATGAGCTGGACCTGGGCGGCCTGCCGGGCATCCGTTTTATTTTCCCGCATGCGAACCAGATGCCGGTAACCATCAACGGCGGCTACGTCATGCGCTCGTGGTACGACATCGTGCACACCGACCTTGGTCGGCAGGAAGACGAGAAGGGGCTGCGCGAGTCGCAGATCCTGGTGGATGCGCTGATCGAGCGCGAGATCGCGCGCGGCGTGCCGGCGCACCGCATCGTGCTGGGCGGCTTCTCGCAGGGCTGCGCCATGACGCTGCAGGCCGGCCTGCGCTATCCGCACAAGCTGGCGGGGTTGATGTGCCTGTCGGGCTATGTGCCGCTGGCGGACAAGGTGGCGGCTGAGCGCCATGCCGCCAACCAGGACACGCCGATCTTCATGGTGCACGGCACCATGGACCCGGTGATCCCGATCGGCCGCGCCACCGCCTCGCGCGACCTGCTGGCGCAGCTGGGCTACAAGATCGAGTGGCACGACTATCCAATGCAGCACTCGGCCTGCGCGGAAGAGGTGCAGCACATCTCGGCCTGGCTGAAGAAAGTGCTGCTGTAACCCCCGGTAATGCCGCGTGACGGGGTCCGGCCCTTGGGCCGTACCCTGGTTTACCGGGTTTGCAGGTTGCCGTTAAGCTTAGCCAGCCCCGCCGCCAAACCTTCCACATCTTCCAGCGTGATCGCGCAGGCATGCGCGATCTGCTCGCTGACCTTCAGTCCCTCCGCGCGCAATGCGCGGCCTTTGTCGGTCAAGGTCAGCACCAGGTTGCGCTCATCGGCAGGGTCGCGCCCGCGCACCAGGTAGCCCTCCGCCTCCAGCCTTTTGACCAGCGGCGTCACCGAGCCCGGGTCCTGCTGCAGCCGCTCGGCCAGCCCCTTGATGCCCAAGCCCTCCTGCTCCCACAGCACAACCATCACCAGATACTGCGGATAGGTCAGGTTGAGGGGAGCCAGGAGCGGTTTGTACAGCTGCGTCATCTTCAGCGACGTCGAATACAGTTTGAAGCAGAGATGCTGGTCCAGCGTGGGGGGCGTGCGGTTTTCCATGGCGCGTACTTTAACACGCCCTCCCACGATCAGCGCTTGACCGCCGCCAGGATCACCTTGGCCACCGCCTCCGGCTGCGACGCCATCGGCACGTGGCTGGCTTCCAGCGTGGTGGTGGTGGCGCTCAGCTTGGCGGCAAAGGCTTTCTGCAGGCCGGGGTCGATCATGCGGTCCTTGTTGGCGACGATGTAGTAGTTAGGCTTGTTCTTCCACGCCGCAAAAGTGACCTTGTCGCCGAAGGCGCTGGCCTTGATCGGCCCCTGGGTGGCCGTCATCAGGCGATGCTCGGCCGGCTTCAGGTCCTGCGCGAAGTTGACCGCCATCGATTCCGGCGACAGGTAGATGAAGCCATTGGCGTCCGGTTTCAGGGTGGCGATGCCCGGCGGCAGCGGGAAATCCTTGCCCACTTCGCCAATCACCTCGCCTTCCGACGGCGCGAAGGCCGCCACGTACACCAGCGCCTTCACCTTGTCGCTGCTGCCGGCCTGGGTGATCACTGCGCCGCCCCAGGAGTGGCCGACCAGCACCACCTTGCCGGTCTGGGTATCGATCACGCGCTGGGCAAAGGCCACGTCATCGGCCAGCGAAGTCAGTGGATTTTGCACCGAGACCACCTTAACGCCCTGCTTTTGCAACAGCGGGATCACCTTGTTCCAGGCGCTGCCGTCGGCAAAGGCGCCGTGCACCAGCACCACGGTGGTGTCTTCGGCAGCGTGGGCCGGCACCAGGGCGGCGCCGGCAACCAGGGAAGCGGCAAACAGGGCGGATTTGATGGTCGATTTCATGGCATTGCTCCTTATATTAAGTACGTTAATGGTTAGCGCGCTAAGCGCATGAGTGAAATATAGCGCACAAATCGTTAGTGTGCAAATTATTTTTTACGTGGCGGCGCCGGCGACAGGCCATAATAGCCACATGACCTGCCAATTCCCCCTTGCGCCGGCGCGCCGCCTGCTGGCCGGCGCCCTGCTGGCAAGCAGCCTGCCGCTGGCCGGCGCCGCGCCCAACGCCGCCCAGGACGCCCCCTGGTGCGCGCGCCTGGCCGTGCGCCTGCCGAACATCTCGGCCGCCGAGTGCCGCCAGAGCGCGCTGGCGCCGAGCGGCGTCACATCGCATCACGGCTTCCCCATCCTCGAGCGCGACATCGCCCCGGCCCGGGCCGACGCGCCGCGCGTGCTGCTGCTGGGCGGCATCCACGGCGACGAGCTGACCGCCTCCGCCCTGGTGTTCGAATGGCTCAAGCAGATGGATACGCCGGCCGCGCAGGCCATGCACTGGAAAGTGGCGCCGCTGCTCAATCCGGACGGCCTGCTGGCCGCCAAGCCGCAGCGGGTGAACGCGCGCGGCGTCGACTTGAACCGCAACTTCCCCACCCCCGGCTGGCAGCAGGAAGCGCCGCGCTACTGGGCCAAGGTGACGCGCAGCGACCCGCGCCGCTATCCAGGCAAGACGCCGCTGTCGGAGCCGGAAAGCCGCTGGATCAACGACACCATCGAACGCTTCCGTCCCGACCTGATCGTGTCGGTGCATGCGCCGTTCGGCGTGCTCGATTTCGACGGCCACCTGCACCCGCCCAGCAAGTTCGGGCGCCTGCTGTACCGCAGCGTGGGCGTGTATCCGGGCTCGCTCGGCAACTACAGCGGCCGCCACAAGCAGGTGCCGGTGCTCACCATCGAGCTGCCGCACGCGCTGGCCATGCCGTCGGACGCCGAGGTGCGCCGCATCTGGCACGATATGCTGGAATGGATCGGGCGCAACCTGTAGCCGCCCACGGCGGCTAGGGCAGCGGCGCCGCGGTCGATGCCGGCGCCGCCGATTGCGCGGCATTCATCACCATCGCCAGCAAGGTGTAATAGCCGTTCAGCCCCACCAGGTCGGTCACGCCATGCTCGCCGAACAGCGCCAGGGCGCGCTGCCAGGTGGCGTCGCAGACGCGCTTATCGATGTGCAGCTCCATGCAGAAGTCGTAGACCGCCTGTTCGTCCTGCGCCAGCCCGTCTGGCGCGCGGCGCTGCGCAATGGCGTCGATGGCCGCCGGCGCAATGCCCTCCTGCGCCGCGATCGGGGCGTGGATGGCCCATTCCACCTGCTGGTCCCACTGGCGCGCCGTGACCAGGATGGCCAGCTCCGACAGGCGGGTGCCGATCGCGCTGCGGTAGCGCAGGTACTCGCCCATGCGCTGCGCGCTGGACATCAGCTCGGGGCTGCGCAGCAGCGGCACGAACGGCCCGTACAGGGCGCCGCGCGGGCCGTCGATCACGGCTTGCGCGGCGGCGCGCTGCTCGGGCGTCATTTCCACCACAGGGATCGGGCCAAGTCGCTCTTTCATGGTCACTGATGCTCGCACAGGATGCGACAAAAATCAAAACGCCCCCGCAAGCTGCGCGCTAATGTCCTTGGACGACCAACCCAGCGAGGAGCCGCCATGACCCACCTGATCCACCGCGACCTGCGCCGCACGCCGCCCGTTGCCGTCTGCGCTTTCGGCATGCAAGTGCGCGACAGCCAGGGCAATACCTATCTCGATGCCAGCGGCGGCGCCGCCGTCTCCTCGCTCGGCCACAGCCACCCGGACGTGCTGGCCGCCATGCAGTCGCAGCTGAAGGTGGCGGCTTACGCGCACACCTCGTTCTTCACCACCGAGGTGGCGGAGGAGCTGGGCGAGCGCCTGGCGCAGGACGCGCCGGGCGACTTGAACCACGCCTACCTGGTGTCTGGCGGCTCGGAGGCGGTGGAGGCGGCGCTCAAGCTGGCGCGCCAGTACTTCGTCGAGAACGGCGAAACCCAGCGCCGCGTCTTCATCGCGCGCCGCCAGAGCTACCACGGCAACACGCTGGGCGCGCTGGCCCTGGGCGGCAACGAGTACCGGCGCCGCCATTTCGAGCCGATGCTGATGGACGTGGCGCGCGTCTCGCCCTGCTTCGAGTACCGCGAACGCCGCGCCGGGCAGGACGTGCACGAATACACCGCCAACCTGCTGCAGGAGCTGGAGATGAAGATCATCGACCTGGGGCCGCAGCACGTGATCGGATTTTGCGCCGAGACCGTGGTGGGCGCCACCAGCGGCGCGGTGCCGCCCACGCCGGGCTACTTCAAAGGCGTGCGCGCGCTGTGCGACAAGTACGGCATCCTGATGATCGCCGACGAAGTCATGTGCGGCATGGGCCGCACCGGCACCCTGTACGCCATCGAGCAGGACGGCGTGGTGCCGGACCTGGTGGCGCTGGGCAAGGGCCTGGGCGCGGGCTACCAGCCGATCGGCGCGGTGATGGCGCGCGACCATGTGGTGCAGCGCCTGCGTTCGGGCAGCGGCGTGTTCCAGCATGGCCATACCTATGTCGGCCATCCGGTGGCGGCGGCGGCGGCGCTGGCGGTGCAGAAAGTGATACGGCGCGATTGCCTGCTGGGGGCGGTGACGGTGCGCGGGGCGGCCTTCAAGCGCATGCTGCGCGATGCCTTCGCTTCGCACCCGCACGTGGGCGATATCCGCGGGCGCGGCATGCTGCTCGGGCTGGAGCTGGTGCAGGACCGGGACGGCAAGCGCCCCTTCGATCCCGATGTGCGGCTGCATGCGGCGGTGAAGGATGCCTGCATGGAGTGCGGGCTGATGGTGTACCCGATGGGCGGCACCATCGACGGCCGGCGCGGTGACCATGTGCTGCTGGCGCCGCCCTTTATCGCGACCGAGGCCGACCTGCAGCAGATCGTCGCGCGCCTGGCCGATGGCCTGGAGCGCGCGCTGGCGCGCGTGCAGCCGGTTTAGGCGCGCCCCGGTTGCGGTGGCTCAGAACTCCTGGTACCCGATCACATCCTGCTGCTGCTCGCCCAGCCCGGCAATACCCAGGCGCACGAAGTCGCCCTTCTTCAGGAAGCGCTTGCGCGCCATGCCCACGCCCGGCGGCGTGCCGGTGGCGATGATGTCGCCCGGCTCCAGCGTCATGAAGCGCGAGATGTAGGCCACCAGCTGCGGCACCTTGAAAATCATGGTCTCGGTGCAGCCGGTCTGCATGCGCTTGTCGTTTACTTCCAGGTACAGGTCAAGCTTGTTGACGTCCCACACCTCGTCGCGCGTCACCAGCCAGGGGCCGACCGGGCCGAAGGTATCGCAGCCCTTGCCCTTGTCCCAGGTGCCGCCGCGCTCCAGCTGGAACTCGCGTTCGGACACGTCGTTCACCACGCAGTAGCCGGCGATGTGCTTCTCCGCCTCCTCCTCGCTGACGTTGCGCGCGCGGGTGCCGATCACCACGCCCAGCTCCACTTCCCAGTCGGTCTTCTTCGAGCCTTTCGGCAGCATGATCGGATCGTCCGGGCCGGACAGGCAGGTAATGGCTTTCATGAAGATGATCGGTTCGGCCGGAATCGGCAGGCCAGCCTCCTGGGCGTGGTCGGCGTAGTTCAGGCCCACGCCGATGAACTTGCCCACCTTGGCCACCGGCACGCCGAAGCGCGGGTTGCCGCGCACCACAGGCAGGGTTTCGGGATCGATCTTGGCCAGCTTGCGCAGCACCTTGTCGGACAGGTTGGCGCCCGCGAAGTCGCTGACCACAGCGGACAGGTCGCGCAGTTTGCCGAATTCATCGATCAGGCCGGGTTTCTCTTTGCCGATACGGCCGTAACGAACCAGTTTCATTTCATCTTCCTTCTTGTTGAAGGCGATATTTTACCGGAAGCGTCGGAGCAGGTAGCGGCACAGGCCCGGCAACTGGATCAGCACCAGCAAGGCGAAGGCGGATTGGTAAGCGGCGGCCGGATAGTGGCCCAGCGGCGACGCCTGCCACAAAGCGATCACCTGGCCAAAGCCCGCCTGCACCGCAAAGGCGCCGCTGAAGATCAGCAGATTCAGGCAGGTGGAAGCGCGCCCCGTCAATGCTGGCGGCATGGCTTGCGCGACGATCGAATACTCCATGCCGGTCACGCAGCCGACCAGCATGAACAGCACCGGCAGCATCTGCTGCGGCGGGCGCCAGCCGCTGGCAAAAGCGCATTGCAGCAGCACGAAGAGCGCGATGCCGGCGGCCGCCACGTCGAGCGCGCGCCAGCCGCGCCGCGCCGCCCACTCGCCCAGCATGCCGACCGCGATCGAGCCGAAGATCACGGCCGCCATGCCGAGGTAGAGCAGCCAGGCGATGGCTTCCTCGCCGTAGCGCGGCACGTCGGCCATCCAGCGCGCGATCCACAGTCCCTGCACGCCGAAGAAAACGGTGTGCGGCAGCAGCACCAGCAGGGCCGTTTCGCGGAACACCGGGTGGGCGAAGGTCTCCGCCAGCGCGCTGCGGCTGAAAGGGCGCGGCGGCGCGGCCGGCGCCGTGGGCGCCAGCAGCAGCACCAGCAGCGCCACCGCGACGCAGCAGCCGGCCAGCGCGATCATCAGCCATTGCCAGCTCATATGGTGCAGCGCCAGGCGCACCGGCAGCGTGGCGGTGGCGGCGCCCAGGCCGCCCGCTGCGATCAGGTAGCCCTGCACCGAGGGCGTCTTGTGCGCCGGCAGCCAGGTGGTGAGGGCCTTGATGGCCGCCATGAAGCAGCCGGCCAGGCCCAGGCCCATCAGCGCGCGTGCGCAGGCCATGCCGGCCAGGTCGCGGCTGCCGGCGAAGGCCAGCGTGCCGAGCGCCGCCACCAGCAGCAGGCAGAATTGCACGCGGCGCGGCCCGTAGCGGTCAAGCGCCATGCCGACCGGCAGCTGGGCCAGGGCGAAGGCGAGGAAGTAGGTGCTGGTCAGCAGGCCCAGTTCGGACGGGCTCAAGCCGCCCTGCGCCACCAGCTGCGGCGCCAGCATGGCGTTCACGCTGCGCAGCAGCCAGGACAGGTAGTGGCCCAGCGCAAAGGGAATGAAGACCAGCAGCAGCGCGGCGGGCCCGGACAGGGTGCCCGGCACGCGCTCGCGTCCGCGCCACCAGCGCCCCGGCGCTGCCAGCCAGCGCCCGCGCCAGTCGCCGCGCACAGGCACCGACACCGCCAGCGCGCCCGGCAACAGCAGCGGCACCGGCGCGGCTTTGACGCCCCCATCGGCGCCCCGGTCGGCGCCCCCGTCAGCGCGGCTATCGGCGCGGATATTGGCGCCCGCATCGGCACCCGCATCGGCGCACCCGTCGACGCGGCTATCGGCGCTGCTATCGGCGCAGATATCGGCGCGGCTATCGGCGCGGATATTGGCGCCCCCGTCGGCGCCCCCGTCGGCACGGCTATCGGCGCGGCTATCGGCGCGAATATTGGCGCGGATATTGGCGCGGCTATCAGCGCGGGCATCGGCACGCACCGCCCGCGCTTGCGGCACGAAGGCCGGGGCGCCGTGCGACGCGAGCGCAGCGGGCGGCTCGCTGCGCGCCGGCAGCGGTGCTGGCGTGCCCATGGCACGGCCCTAGGCCACCAGCGGAATCACGCGGCGCGGCAGGACCGTCACCGGCGCGGCCTGCGCGGACCCGGGCGCGCCCTGCTCCTCCTCCTCGAAGAAGAATTTCTCGCGCCCGAAGGCCGGCCGCAGCTGGTCGAACCAGGTCGCCTCCGGATCGTACCTGGCGTAGAAAGGCTTACGCACCCAGCCCGCATTGCGCGCCTGCAGGAACTGCAAGGCGAACACCTTCTCGCCGCCGACCTGCGCCACGCCGTCGATCACCACCTTGCCCGGGAAGGCGCTCATGGACGGCCCGCGCACCGTGCGCGCCAGGCCCGACACCATCTGGTAGGCCTGCTGGAACACTTCGTGCGCGCGCGCCAGCGGCAGCTGGAAGTATTCGCGCGGCCCGGTATCGCGCTCGACGAACATGTAGTACGGGATCGCGCCCAGCCGCACGCCGGTGCGCCACAGCTCGGCCCAGCTGGCCGGGTCTTCGTTGATGTGCCGGATCAGCGGCCCCTGCATGCGCAAGGTGGCGCCGGTGCCGACGATGCGCTTGACCGCCTGCTGCGCCACCTCCTGCCGCAGCTCCACCGCATGGTTGTAGTGGCCCATGATGGCCATGTTCTTGCCCGACGCCACCACGCGCTCGAACAGGCGCAGCAGGTCGTCCGCATCGCGGTCGCTGACGAAGCGCTGCGGCCAGTACGACACCGACTTGGTGCCGATGCGGATGTTCTGGATATGCTCCAGCCCCGCCCCCAGCAGCGGCGTGATGATCTCCTCCATCGAGCGCGTGTTCATGATCATCGGGTCGCCGCCGGTGATCAGCACGTCGGTCACGTCGCGGTGCGCCTTCAGGTACTCCACCAGCTGCCCCGTCTCGCGCGCATCGAACTTCATGTCGTCCATGCCGACGAACTGCGGCCAGCGGAAGCAGAAGGTGCAGTAGGCGTGGCAGGTCTGCCCGGCGCTGGGGAAGAACAGCACCGTCTCCTTGTACTTGTGCTGCAGGCCCTTGAGCGGCGCGTCGTTCACGCGCGGCACATTGTGCGTCATCTGGCCGGCCGGATGGGGATTCATGCGCAGCCGGATCTGCCGCACCAGCTGTTGCGCCGCCGCCTCATCCTGCTTCACCAGCAGCAGGTCGCGCAGCTGCCAGTACTCGTGCGCCGGCAGCATGTCGCGGTGCGGGAACACCAGGCGGTAGATCGGGTCGTCCGGGATGTTCGACCAGTCGATCAGCTGGTCCAGCACGTACTGGTTGGTGCGGAACGGCAGCACATGCGACAGCACCTGCACCGCCTCCTGCTGCTCCGGCGCCAGCAACTCCCATTGCGGGGCCTGGCGGATGGACTGGCGGGTGTAGGGCTTGAACTTGGGCTGGACATCGGCGGTCATGGCGTACTCCTGAAGGGGTGGGCTAGGACTTCATGATGGCCCGCTTCAGAATGCGCCTATTGCCCTATCTCAATACTTGCCCGGAAAAGTCCTACGAGCTTGCGTTTGCGCAATTCCCGCCGTCGCGCGCGGACGTACATTGGCATCTCCATCCCACCCAAGGAGTCCGCCAATGAAACGCATCCTGAGCACCGCCCTGATGGTCCTGGCCATGGCCGCCGCCCACGCCGGCGAACCGACCGAGAAAGACGCCATCGCCATGGTGGAAAAAGGCGCCGCCTACATCAAGCAGCACGGCAAGGACAAATTCATCGAGAAGGTCGCGGCCAAGGACCCGGAATTCATCCAGGGCGCGCTGTACGTCGACATCCGCGACCTGCAGACCGGCATCGTGCTGGCGCACCCGGTCAACCCCACCATCGTCGGCAAGGACCTGACCGACGTGCCGGACGCCAGCGGCAAAAAGTACCGGCGCGAGATCATCGAGCTGGCCGCCAAAAAGGGCAAGGGCTGGGTCGACTACATGTACAAGAACCCCACCACCGGCAAGATCGAGCCGAAGACCACCTATATCCAGCGCGTCGGCGACGCCGTGCTGGAAGCGGGCATCTACAAAAAATAGGGGGACGCCATGCTGAACCGACTGCGGATTGGACCGAAGCTGCTGCTGGCGCCGGGCGTGGTACTGGCGCTGCTGCTGGCGACAGCAGCCTGCGCCTGGTTCGGCATGGTGCGGCAGAACGCCTCGATGGAGCACCTGGTGCAGTTGCGCGCGGCGCGCCTGCAGGCGGTGGCCGACGTGGCGGCCGAGGCGCGCATGGCGCACGCCAACATCTACCAGCTGCTGGCCTGGATCAACGGCAGCTTCGCCCAGGCGCGGCTGGACGCGCTGGCGGCGCAGATCCGCAACCGGCACGGCGCCGTGGGCACCGGCCTGGAGCGCCTGGCCGCCGGCGCGGTGGCGGACGAACGCGGCCTGCTGGCCGGCTCGCAGCAGGCGCTGGCCACCTACCGCAAGGCGGTGCAGGAAACCATGGAGCTGGCGGCGGTCGACCAGTCGATCGCCACCAACGCCATGGCCAAGGCGGAGCGCCAGTTCGCCGCGCTGGACGTGCAGCTGGCGCAGCTGGCGGCGCTGGAAAAGTCGCTCAGCGAGGCGGCCTACGCCAGCGCGCGCCAGGAGTTCCGCCTGCTGGGCATGGCCATGGCCGGCTTGCTGCTGCTGTCGGTGGCGCTGTCGCTGGCAGTGTCGATGCTGGTGCGGCGCGCGCTGCTGCGCGCCATCCACGCCATCGGCGACGGCGTGCGCAGCCTGGCGGCCGGCCGGCTGGCGCCGCGCGCGCCGGCCGGCGGGCGCGACGAAATCGCCGACACCGCGCGCGCCCTCGACAGCAGCGTAGCGCAGCTGAACGGCACCATCCGCGCCATCCGCGGCGCGGTGCAGCAGATCGACACCGCCGCGCGCGAAATCGCGGTCGGCAATATGGACCTGTCGGCGCGCACCGAGCTGCAGGCCAGCTCGCTGGAGGAAACGGCCAGCGCGGTCGACTCGCTGGCGACGGCGGTGCGCAGCAATGCCGGCCATGCGCACGAGGCGTGCCAGCTGGCGGCCAACGCCAACCAGCTGGCGGCGCGCGGCGGGACGGCGGTGGCGCAGGCGGTGCAGACCATGGAGGCGATCCGCGCCTCCTCGCGCAAGATCGTGGAGATCATCGGCGTCATCGACGGTATCGCCTTCCAGACCAACATCCTGGCCCTGAACGCGGCGGTGGAAGCGGCGCGCGCCGGCG
>NZ_JAYSCO010000012.1:0-103997 GCF_041914865.1 Pseudoduganella sp.
CCGGCGCGCAGCGGTTCGCCGGTGGCGCGCGCCACCCTGCTGGCGTACGCCATGCTGATCGTCTATGCCAGCTGGTTCCCGTTCTCCGGCTGGCAGAACCAGGGCCTGTCGCCGCTGATCTTCCTGCAATGGACCGAGCTGCCGCGCTACTGGACGGTATTCGACGCCGGCATCAACGTGATCGGCTACATCCCGTTCGGCATGCTGCTGGTGTATGCGATGCGGCCGCGGGTGACCGGATTCTGGGCCTTCCTGCTGGCCAGCCTGGCTGGCATGCTGGTGTCCGGCATCATGGAGGCGGTGCAGACCTACCTGCCGACGCGGGTTTCGTCCAACCTGGACTTCTACACCAACAGCGCCGGCACCATTGCCGGTGCCTTCATCGGAGCGCTGACGGCGCGCAAGCTGATGGACACCAGCCACCTGTACAAGCTGCGCCAGCGCTGGTTCGCCCAGCACGCCAGCCAGGGCCTGGTGCTGGTGGCGCTCTGGCCGCTGGCGCAGATCTACCCGCAAAGCTTCCTGTTCGGCCTGGGCCAGCTGCTGCCCATCCTGTCCGAGTGGCTGAGCGAGCTGCTGGACATGGAGATCGACCTGGCCGCCATGGTGCGCCCCGACGTGTCGCTGACGGTGGAGCAGTACTGGCTGTCCGAAACCATCGTCACCGCCTGCGGCATGGTGGGCGCGGCCCTGGCGCTGCTGTGCATCCTGCGCAAGCCGGCCCCGCGCGCGCCGCTGGTGGCCCTGCTGGTGGCCAGCGCCGTGCTGGTGAAAACCCTCTCCACCGCGCTGCAGTTCGGCCCGGACGACGCCTTTGCCTGGATTACGCCGGGCGCCCAGGGCGGCTTCCTGATCGGCATCATCATGCTGGGCGGGCTGATTTTCGCGCCCCATGTGGCGCAGCGCCGGCTGGCGGTGGCAACGCTGCTGCTCAGCCTTCTGATCGTGAATACCACGCCGGTTAACCCCTACTTCAGCGAGACGCTGCAAAATTGGGTGCAAGGCAAATTCCTTAACTTCTACGGCGCGGGCCAATTCCTGTCGCTGGCCTGGCCGCTGGCGACCCTCTGGTACCTTTGCCTGCCATCGCACAAGCTGAACAGGGAAACCCCGGTAAAATAAGCGCCTGCATACGATACGAGGCACCACATGAGCGACAACCAATACTATAAACACCACGTGTTCTTCTGCATGAACAGCCGTGATGACGGCCGCGAAAGCTGCGGACCGCGCGGCGCGGAAGCCGCCCAGAAGCACGCCAAGAAGCGCTGCAAGGAGCTGAACCTGAACGGCGCCGGCAAGGTGCGCATCAACCAGGCCGGCTGCCTGGACCGCTGCGAGCACGGCCCGGTGGCCGTGGTCTACCCTGAAGGCATCTGGTACACCTACGTTGACACCAGCGACATCGACGAGATCATCGACAGCCACCTGGTCAACGGCAAAGAAGTAGAACGTCTGAAAATCAAATGATGAACAAGTTTTCCGAGAAGATTACGCTGCAGGGCGGCGCCGGCCTGATGGAAGGCCTGATCGACATGCCGTCCGGCGCGCCGAAAGGCATCGCCCTGGTGGCGCACCCGCACCCGCTGTACGGCGGCACCATGGAGAACAAGGTGGCGCAGACCCTGGCGCGCACCTTCGTCACGCTGGGCTATGTGGCGGCGCGCATCAACTTCCGCGGCGTGGGCGCGTCCGAGGGCGTGCATGACCACGGCCACGGCGAGACCGACGACATGATGATCCTGTACCGCTACATGGTGGAGCGCTTCCCCGGCCTGCCGGTTTCGCTGTCGGGCTTCTCTTTCGGCACTTTCGTGCAGTCGCACCTGGCGCAACGCCTGGCCGCCGCCGGCACCCCGGCCGAGCGCCTGGTGCTGGTCGGCACCGCCGCCGCCAAATGGCAGATCGCCGACGTGCCGGCCGACACCATCCTGATCCACGGCGAGAATGACGAAACCATTCCGCTGATCGACGTGCTGGATTACGCACGCCCGCAGGACATTCCTGTGATCGTGATTCCCGGCGCGGACCATTTCTTCCACCGCAAGCTCGGTCACATCAAGAATTGGGTGATCGCCTTGTGGGGATCGAAAGCGCTTTAATTTTTCCCGCAACCCCTACAGTAAAGAAGCACCAATGAAAAAGATCATCGCTGCACTGGCCACCAGTGTCCTGCTCATGACTTCCGCGGTGGCGCAAACCCTGCCGCCGCCAACCATCGCCGCCAAATCCTGGCTGCTGCTGGACTCCACCAGCGGGCAAGTGATTGCCGCCCAGGACCCGGACGCGCGCGTGGAACCGGCTTCCCTGACCAAGATCATGACCGCCTACCTGACCTTCCAGGCACTGCGCGACAAGAAGCTGGCCATCGACCAGAAGGTGAACGTGTCGGTCAAGGCCTGGAAAGTCGACTCCAGCTCGTCCAAGATGTTCATCGACCCGGCCACCCCGGTCTCGATCAACGACCTGCTGCACGGCCTGATGGTCCAATCCGGCAACGATGCCGCCGTGGCCCTGGCGGAAGCCGTGGCCGGCGACGAAGCGGCCTTCGTCACCCTGATGAACCGCGAGGCGCAGCGCATGGGCATGACCAATTCGCGCTTCGCCAATCCGCACGGCCTGCCGTCGCCGGAGAACTACACCACCGCGCGCGACCTGTCGATCCTGGCGCGCCACGTGATCCAGGACTTCCCCGAGTACTACAAGATCGATTCGGTGAAGAGCTTCACCTATAACAAGATCACCCAGCAGAACCGCAACCGCCTGCTGTGGCTGGACCCGACCGTGGACGGCATGAAGACCGGCCACACCGAGTCCGCCGGCTACTGCATGGTGGCTTCTGCCAAGCGTCCCGCCGGCAATCTGGAGCGCCGCCTGATCTCGGTGGTGATGGGCACCAACTCGGACGGCACCCGCACCGCGGAAAGCCAGAAGCTGCTGAACTGGGGCTTCCAGAACTTCGACACCGTGAAGCTGTACTCCAAGGGCCAGGCGATCGACACGCCGGAAATCTGGAAGGGTTCGCAGTCGAACCTGAAGATCGGTTTCACCAGCGACGTGCTGGTCACCGTGCCGAAGGGCGTAGCCGCCAAGATGAAGCCTGTGCTGGAGCGCAAGGACCCGCTGGTGGCGCCGGTAGCGGCCAACACCCGCGTCGGCACCCTGAAGATGATGGTGGACGGCAAGCCGCTGCTGGAACTGCCGGTGGTGGCGCTGCAGACCGTCGACCAGGCTTCGATCTTTGGCCGCGCATGGGATTCCGTGCGCCTGTGGCTGAAGTAATGGCGCAGCTGAACCTCTCCCGCGTCGTGGCGGGCATGTGGCGCATGACCGAGTGGGACATGACGCCGCAGCAGCGCCTGGACTTCATCGAGCAGTGCATTGCGCTGGGCGTGACTTCCTTCGACCATGCCGACATTTACGGCGGCTATGGCGTGGAAGGCCTGTTCGGCGAGGCGCTGGCCCTGAAGCCCTCGCTGCGCGCGCAGATCCAGATCGTGAGCAAGTGCGGCATCAAGCTGGTCGCCGGCCGCCGCCCTGCGCATACGATCCAGCATTACGACACCAGCGCGGCTCACATCGCGGCGTCGGTGGAAAATTCGCTGAAGGAGCTGCGCACCGACTACCTGGACCTGCTGCTGATCCACCGCCCCGATCCGTTGATGGATTTCGACGAGGTGGCGGCGGCGTTCCAGCGCCTGCGGGCGGAGGGCAAGGTGAAGGAGTTCGGCGTGTCGAACTTCTCGCGCCACCAGTTCGAGACGCTGAACAAGCGTATCCCGCTGGCGACCAACCAGGTGGAGTTTTCTCCGCTGCACCTCGATCCGCTGTTCGACGAGACCTTCGACGGGCTGCAGGACCTGGCGGTGCGGCCGATGATCTGGTCGCCGCTGGGCGGGGGACGCCTGTTCACCGCCGGCGACGAGCAGGGCGAGCGCCTGCGCCTGAAGATCAAGGAGATTGCGGACGAACTGAATCGTCCGTTTGCGAGCGTGGTGTTTGCCTGGATTATGCAGCTGCCGTGCAAGCCGGTACCGTTGACGGGCTCCGGCCGCATCGAGTCGATCAAGGTGGCGGTGGAGGCGACGCAGTTCCAGCTTTCCCGGCCGCAGTGGTTCGAGATCCTGCGCGCCGCGCGCGGGCACGAGGTGGCCTGAAACCTGATTCAATCATCATTAAAAACCTGCGGCGGCGCGATCCCGCGCCAGCCCGCCCGCCACGCCAGGTTCAGCGCCACGGTAAACGCGATATACACCACAAAGAACAGCACAAAGTAGTAAGCCCGCAGCCACACCAGCAAGCCGAGATTCACCGCCAGCAGCACCAGCGCCGCCACGCTCTTCTTCTGCTTTGAGCTGGGGAAGCGGATCGTGGACACCATCAGGCTGCCCACCACAAACAGCAGCGCCACCACCAGGTAGCCTTCCAGCCGCGTATCCGGGAACTCCGGCCACGCCACCACCACCGACGCCACGCAAGCCGCACCCGCCGTAATCGGCATGCCGACAAAATACTTCGGATCGGTACGCCCCACATTCACATTGAAGCGCGCCAGGCGCAGCGCCCCGCAAGCGACAAAGAAGAAGGCCGCGATACCGCCGATGCGCAGCAGGGTAGGATCGGCAGGCCCCATCTGCACAAAGCCGTAGCAATACAGCAGCACCGCCGGCGCGCAGCCGAAGTTCATCACGTCCGCGATCGAATCGAGCTGCACGCCGAATTCGGAACTGGTGCCGGTGGCGCGCGCCACGAAACCATCCAGCGCATCGAAAATCCCCGCCAGCACCAGCAGGAAAGCTGCCAGGCGGTAGTCCTGCGCAAAACCGTAGTGGGCGTTATCGACCGAAATGACAATGCTGGCGAAACCGCAGGCGATGGAGAGCAGCGTCACCGAACTCGGTAACGCAAATTTGGCACGCTGCAGGCGCTGTTGACGTGGAGTATTCAAATTCTGGCAATGATAAAGAAATGGTATGCCTATTTTAACCCGCCCGAAAAGAAACGCATCCTGCCGGAAATTGGCATAGAATCGGCCCATGGAGGAGTCAATCATGCGCTCGCTCACGCTTTTGCTGGCTGCCCTGCTGGCAGCTTGCGGCGGCGGTGGCGGCGGCTCCACAACGGTCACGCCGCCTCCCGTTACGCCGCCGGTCACGCTGCCCGGTGCGCCCGTCGCCACCGGCGATACGGCGCTGGATGGCTACAACTGGTTCAACTACCGCCGTGCCGGCATCGGCCTGTCCACGCTGGCGCGCAATGCGCGGCTCGATGCCGCCGCCGCCGGCCACTCCAACTACCTGCGGCTGAATAACACCGTCTCGCACGACCAGGTGCCGGGCAACCCGGGTTATACCGGCGCCTCGCTGCAGAACCGCATTACGGCGGCCGGCTACACGCTGTCCAACCCCTATGCCTTCGGCGAAGTGATTTCCGCCGCCGGCGACCGCTCCGGCTTCTACCACGCGGAAGAACTGATCACCGCCATCTACCACCGCTTTGTGATCCTGGAGCCGGTGTTCAAGGAGATGGGCACGGGCGCCTCCAGCACCGCCAGCAATTACACCTACTTCACCGCCGACTTTGCCGCCAGCAGCGGCTACGGGCCGGGCCTGGGTCGCGGCCGCATCGTCACCTACCCCGGCGACGGCCAGGTGATGGTGCCGACCACCTTCCTGAGCGATACCGAGTCGCCCGATCCGGTGCCGAACCAGAACGCGGTGGGCTACCCGGTCAGCGTGCATGCCGATATTACGTCCAGCATCACGGTCGGCAGCTTCACCATCAAGCCGCGCAACGGCGCCGCGCTCAGCACGCGCCTGCTGTCGAGCGCCACCGACACGCACACCAAGCCGCAGGTGGCCGCCATTGTCCCGCTGACAACGCTTGCCGCCAACACCACCTACGACGTGAGCTACAGCGGCACGGTGGACGGCGTGGCGGTGTCGCGAAACTGGTCGTTTACGACAAAATAGAGGGCCGCCCCTAGCCCGCATCAGGCCGGAGTGCTAAATTCTGTCCTGATGAGCAACCCAGTTTCCAGCGCAACAACACGCCAATGCCTCGACATCGAGGAGGGACTGGATCGCCTGATGGGTGAGCGCCCGCTCTACCTGCAGATCCTGCGCCGCTTCCTGCAGGACCACCGCGATTCCTGCACGCGCATCAGCGCCCTGCTGGTGCAGCAGCGTGACAGCCAGGCGCAGCTGGCGGCCCACTCGCTGAAAGGCTCCGCCGGACTGATAGGCGCGCAGCTGGTGCACGACCATGCGGTGCTGGTGGAAAACGCCATTGCGGCGGGCGCCGACAGCGCGCCGCTGCTGCCGCAACTGGCCGCGCTGCTGGAAGAAGCCTGCAACAGCATCGACACGCTGCTGTGTGAGCATGGCGACCACGTCGCGCCGTCCGAAGCGCCGGCGATCGATGCCGCACAGCTGCGCGCACTGATCGAAGAACTGGTGGAACTCCTGCGGGATGGCGATGGCGCCGCGATCGACCTGGTGGAGAAATCGGCGCCGGTGCTGGCAGCGGCCCTGGGTGTGCCGACCTACCAGATGGTGGCGGCGGCGACACATGCATTCGATTTTGAAACGGCGCTGGACGCGCTGGAGATGGAACTGTAGGCGCTCAGCCGGTATAGTTGGCCTCTTCATCGAAGGAGTCTGCGCACTCTTTGCCGCAGAAGCGGCGCACCGCATCCAACGGTTTTTCGCAGTACCAGCAGGAGCCCTTGGGCGGCAAGGACTGGCGCACGCCGCTCGGCCGCACGGCCGCCACGACATTCTCACTGGGTGGGATTTCCTGTTGCGTCTCCACGATATTCCCCTTTACAGACAAGCCTTGGTAAAACAAGGTTACTGCATTGCCAGGACAGGAGCATGACCTGCCTCAACAAAATAATAGCAGGATTAAATCAGCCACATAGGGGGCGCAACGTGCGCCAACACACCAAATGAAACAAAAAAATTCCAATTGGATGCGCGGGCGCGATAGGGACTTAACAGCTGGCGCCTGGGATACTATCGCCGGTACGCAGGTCGAACCCCATATAGCATCGGTATCCATCCTTCGGGTGGAAACTGCACCATAAGTTCTTCTTGCGGCGCAAGCGCTCCCCCTCCTCCGCGCTACACTTCACCGTAGCGTCCGGATAAATCGAATCGAAAATATCCTTGGCCGCTTGACCTGAAATTTCAATTGCAAGCTTACGGTCAGCCCGGGTAGGGGGCAGCTCATCACCAAGCTCGCCCGCGTATATCGTGTATTCGGCTTTAAGCTGTTTGGTAATGGGCTGGTTCGTATGACCCATGCACAAAGGTGCGGCCAGGAGTGCCGCGAGCGCAATCATGTGCCTCATTCTGACGCCCTCCGGATCGATACGTGGAAATGGTTGTCATGATTAACCGCGATCAATCTGGCCGTCGCGTCGCGATCGTATTGGTGATCAAACCGTGTTACGCCGAGCTGGCGCCCATCTTTTCGCAACGGGCGAATGTCGACCTGCAGCCCATTTTTATGACTGCCATTCGCGCTCCACAACGAGCAAAACAGACATGAGCACAGGGTGTGCATATTGCCCCGCGCCGTTCGCGGGCGCGCCATACATGTAGTAGCCGGCGTCTTCTGGAGCCTGTGGAAGGATGAAGTAGCCACGAGCATCCTGGGCTTGGGCTTCGAGTGCCATGATTGCCCCGCTAAGCAAACCGGTTGCTCGCCAAATCCCATCCGCCGGAAGTGTTTCCAGCGGCGCCTCCAGCTATCGTCTGCTGCGTGTAGCGCCAGCGGACCTTGGAAAACTCAAGTGACTCATGCAAGACGTCGCCCTCGTGCACCGCTTGATTGGCGCTGGCAATCAGGACGTTTTCCAGTTCGACCTCGCAGTACTTGATGCGGTCGCCCTGGCCATCGGCTAGATGAGCCGATGTGACTTCGATCCAGCCCTGGTGTCCGATATCAGTGGATTCACCTCGGATGCCATCAATCTGCAAATAGACGTCGATTGCCATGTTGCCTCTGCTGTCGTGGATTGGTCTCCCAATTCTCACGCAGCATCGGCAACTATGGCTTGAGCAAAGTCAGCGTATGCTTACTTGCCGATGCAGAAGCGCGAGAAGATCACGCCCAGCAGGTCGTCGGACGAGAACTCGCCGGTGATGGTGGAGAGCTGCACCTGCGCCAGGCGCAGCTCTTCGGCGAAGAGGTCGAGCGACTGGTCGGTCTGCGCGGCATGCTGGCCGGCGTAGTCCAGGTGCTTGGCGGCGTTGCGCAGCGCGATCAGGTGGCGTTCGCGCGCCAGGTAGAGCGACTCGCCGGTTTGCTGCCAGCCGGCGATGCGCAGCAGCTCGGCGCGCAGCAGGTCGATGCCGGTCTTTTCGTTGGCGGACAGGTAGATGTGGGTGGCGTCAGCCATCGCGTCGACCGACGGCTTGTGGCCGGACAGGTCGATCTTATTCCAGATGCGCAGCACCGGCACGCCTTGCGGGAAGTTGGCGACGATGGCCTCGTCGGCGCGGGTCGGGCCATGGTCGGCGTCCAGCAGGTGCAGGATGACGTCGGCCTTGCCCACTTCGCCCCAGGTGCGTTCGATGCCGATGCGCTCCACCACGTCCACCGCTTCGTCGTGGCCGCGGATGCCGGCGGTGTCGATGATGTTGAGGGGGATGCCTTCGATCTGGATGGTCTCGCTCACTTTGTCGCGCGTGGTGCCGGCGATCGGGGTGACGATGGCGACTTCGGCGCCGGCCAGCGCGTTCAGGAGTGAGGACTTGCCCACGTTCGGCTGGCCCACCAGCACCACGTTCAGGCCTTCGCGCAGCAGCGCGCCTTGCGAGGCTTGCTTGAACACGTGGTCGAGCGCTTCGACGATGCCTTTGAGCTGGCCGCGCGCGTCGGATTTTTCCAGGAAGTCGATTTCCTCTTCCGGGAAGTCGAGCGTGGCCTCGACCAGCATGCGCAGGTGGGTGACGCGCTCCACCAGGGCGTGGATGGTCTGCGAGAAGGCGCCGGACAGGGAGGCGGAAGCCGATTTCGCGGCCGCCTCGGTGGAGGCGTCGATCAGGTCGGCCACCGCTTCGGCCTGGGCCAGGTCGAGCTTGTCGTTCAGGTAGGCGCGGCGCGTGAATTCGCCCGGTTCGGCCAGGCGCAGGCCCAGGTCATGGCCGGCTTCCAGCACGCGCTGCAGCAGCATCTGCAGCACGATCGGGCCGCCGTGGCCCTGCAGTTCGAGCACGTCTTCGCCGGTGTAGGAATGCGGGCCTTTGAAGTAGATGGCGATGCCCTGGTCGATAATGCCGCCGTCGGCCTGGGTAAACGGAATGTAGGTGGCGTGGCGCGGTTTCAGCTCGGTGCCGTTGAACAGGGCCTGGGCCAGCGCCTGCAGATTCTTGCCGGAGGCGCGTACTACGCCGATGCCGCCGCGGCCGGGGGCGGTGGCGATGGCTGCGATGGGGGAGGAGTCTAGGTTCATATCAATAAAAAAAGCCCGCGGCTGGCGCGGGCTTTTATGAGTTACTTGGCTTCGCCAGTTTCAAACTTTTTGGTGATGACCCACTGCTGCGCAATCGACAGCAGGTTGTTCACAACCCAGTACAGCACCAGGCCGGATGGGAAGAAGAAGAACATGACCGAGAAGGCGATCGGCATGAACATCATCATCTTCGCCTGCATCGGATCGGCCGGCTGCGGGTTCAGCTTGGTGGTGATGTACATCGAGATCGCGTACAGGATCGGCAGGATCGCGTACGGGTCGTGCTGGGTCAGGTCGGTGATCCACAGCGCCCATGGTGCGCCGCGCATCTCAACCGACGCGTTCAGCACCCAGTACAGGGCGATAAACACCGGCATCTGCACCAGGATCGGCAGGCAGCCGCCGAGAGGATTGATCTTCTCGGTTTTGTACAGCTCCATCATGGCCTGGTTCATCTTCTGCGGGTCGCCCTTGTAGCGCTCGCGGATGGCGGTCATCTTCGGGGTGACGGTCTTCATCTTCGCCATGGAGCGGAAGGAAGCGGCCGACAGCGGGAAGAACAGCAGCTTGATCGCGATGGTGAAGACGATGATGGTCCAGCCCCAGTTGCCCACCACGGAGTGGATCGCATCCATCGCTGCCCACATCGGGCGCGCGACGATTGCCAGGAAGCCGTAGTCCTTCACCAGGTCCAGGCCTTCGGTGACTTTCTTCAGGGTGTCGGTGTCCTGCGGGCCGGTGTACAGCTTGGCGTTGTTGGTCACGGACGCGCCGGGCGCCAGGGAGCCCAGCGGCTGTACCACGCCGACCGAGTACAGGTTCTCGCCTTCCTTCTTGGTGAAGATATCGCGCGGCAGCTTATCCTGCGGCACGAAGGCGGAGACGAAGAAGTGCTGTGCAATCGCAATCCAGCCGTCGGTGCCTTTCTTCACGTGGTCGGCCGGCGACTCCTTGCCAGGATTCTCGGCCATATACTTGGCGTCTTTCTCGATGTGCTTGAACTCGTACTTCTTGTACTTGGCTTCCGAGGTGTACATGGTCGGCGCGATGAACGAAGGGTTCATCCACGACGAACCTTCCGGCTCCCAGCCGTCATGCTTCAGCTGCAGGTACAGCTGCGGCGACAGCGGCGCGCCGCTGGTGTTGGTGACGGTATGCTGCACGTCCACCAGGTAGTCGCCCTTCTTGAAGGTGAAGGTCTTGGTCAGTTTGACGCCGCCCTGCTCCGCTTCCAGCACCAGCTGCACTTTGTCGCCGTCGTTCAGCATGCGCGCGCCCGGCTGGGCCACGAACGGGGTCAGGTGGTTCGGCAGGCCAGGCGCGCCCACCAGGCCGGTCTCGCCCAGGTAGGTGTGCTTGCCTTCCTGGCGGAACAGCACTTCATTCTCCTTGCCGCCCTTCGGTTTGCAGAACTCGAACAGGCCAAAGCAGCCACCCAGCCAGCCCGGATCGGTGCGGCCTTTGTGTTTCAGCAGCTCCAGGCGCTGGATGGTGCCGCCCAGGGTGTTAATGTCCACGCGCATCACGTCGGTGGTGATGGTTACCACTTCGGTCTTGATCGGGGCCGGGGCGGCAGCGTCGCCGGCAGGCGCAGCAGCGGCGGCGGCCGGCGCGGCGGCAGCAGCAGGCACGCCGCCCGCAGCAGCGGTAGCGGAGGCCGAAGCCACGGCTGGCTTGGCGGGAGCCGGAGCAAACATGGACGGCTTACCAGTCGATACCAGCCAGTTATTCCACAGAATAACCAGCGATACGGCGAAGACGATCCACAGGATTGAGCGTTTATTGATATCCATTCGGTTCTTCAGGAGTGGTTGAAGTGCTTGGGCGGCACGGGATCGACCCCGCCCGCATTCCAGGGATGGCAGCGGCACACCCGACGCGCGGTCAGGTAACTGCCTTTAGCCGCACCGTGCACGCGCAGGGCTTCCAGCGCATAGTTGGAGCAGCTAGGGTAAAAACGGCAACGCGGCCCCAGCATCGGGCTGATGGCCAATTGATAGACGCGAATCAGGAACGTGAGCAGCGTTTTCATTTCGCCGGCCTGGGCTTGTTGGCGGATGCGAACAGGCGCGTAAGCTCCTGGCGCAGTTCGGCCTTCAGTTTGGCGGTGGTGGCCGGACCGTCCTTGCTATTGACTGGGCGCGACAGGCGCACCACGCAATCGATGGCAGGGAGGCTGGTGACGCGGAACAGTTCGCGCGTAACGCGTTTGATGGTGTTGCGGGTAACCGCGCGCGGTGCAAAGCGTTTGGCAACGACGATGCCCAGCCGCGCATTCGGCAGCTGATTCTGGCGGGTATAGAGCACGAAGTGCGCGCTCTTGTGCGTTGGGCGCAAACTAAAAACGGATGAAAATTCATCCGTTTTTATGATGCGCCGAGCGCGAGCGAAGTCGTGTCTGCCTTCGCCTGTCGAGCTGTTTTGACAGCTGTCCACGCGATCAGCTTACAAGCGGGCTTAAACTACAGCCAGACGCTTGCGGCCTTTTGCACGACGTGCGTTCAGGACTTGACGGCCACCACGGGTAGCCATACGGGCGCGGAAGCCGTGGGTGCGCTTGCGACGCACAACGGAAGGTTGGTAAGTACGTTTCATGTTGGTCTCGCTTAAAAATACAAAATCGGGACGGTGGTGTCCCTAAAAATGTTGGTGCCAATGACATTTCGCGCACTGCGCCAATCTCACTGCCCGCTAAAATCCGCGCATCGTATCTGAAAAATCACGGACTACGGGCGGGGAACCCAGAATTATCAGGATTTTTGGGCTGCGTGTCAACCACCAAACCCGGTAAACCTGGGTCGGACCCAAGGGTCCGACCCTTGGCTCCGGCCCCGCCTTATCGGGGTGGTTGCGAAAAAGCCAACCATAGCACGCTTGTGCAAAAATTCTGGTTAACCTGTGGATAACTTCCGACTTAGCGGCTAGAATAGCGCGTTACGTGTGGCGATTCGAACGCCCTCCCACACTTTTTTGCATATAGACGATTCATGGAAACTTTCTGGCAGACCTGCTCCGCGCAGTTGGAGCTTGAGCTGACGCCGCAACAATTCAGTGCCTGGATTAAGCCGCTTGTACCTCTCGATTTCGAGAACAACAAGCTGCGCGTTGCCGCGCCTAACCGGTTCAAGCTGGATTGGGTAAAGACCCAGTTCGCGAGCCGCATCACGGCCCTGGCCTGCCAGTACTGGGAAACCACCATCGAGGTGCAGTTCGTGCTGGACCCGCGCACCCACGCGCCGAAAAAGCCGGCCGCACCCGCCGTGGTGTCCGGCCCGCTGACCGACATGCGCCCGGAAACCCCGGCCGCCGCCGCCGCGCCGACCGCCGCCGCCGAATACTCGAACCCGAAAGGCCGCGAGAACAGCCGCATCAACCCAGACCTGACTTTTGAATCCTTCGTTACCGGTAAGGCCAACCAGCTGGCGCGTGCTGCGGCTATCCAGGTAGCGAACAACCCGGGCGTCTCGTACAACCCGCTGTTCTTCTACGGCGGCGTGGGCCTGGGCAAGACCCACTTGATCCACGCGATCGGCAACCAGGTGATGGCCGACCAGCCGGGCGCGCGCATCCGCTACATCCACGCGGAACAGTATGTGCGCGATGTGGTGACCGCCTACCAGCGCAAAGGCTTCGACGACTTCAAGCATTACTACCACTCGCTGGACATGCTGCTGATCGACGATATCCAGTTCTTCGGCGGGAAGTCCCGCACGCAGGAAGAATTCTTCTACGCGTTTGAAGCGCTGATCGCGGCCAAGAAGCAGATCATCATCACCTCGGATACCTATCCAAAAGAGATCACCGGCATGGACGACCGCCTGATCTCGCGCTTCGACTCCGGCCTGACGGTGGCGATCGAGCCGCCGGAACTGGAAATGCGCGTGGCCATTCTGCTGAAGAAAGCCAAATCGGAAGGCGTGACGCTGAACGACGACGTGGCCTTCTTCGTGGCCAAGCACCTGCGCTCCAACGTGCGCGAGCTGGAAGGCGCGCTGCGCAAGATCCTGGCTTACTCGCGCTTCCACGGCAAGGATATCTCGATCGACATCGTGAAAGAGGCCCTGAAGGACCTGCTGTCGGTGCAGAACCGCCAGATCTCGGTGGAGAACATCCAGAAGACGGTGGCCGACTTCTTCAACATCAAAGTCGCCGACATGTATTCCAAGCGCCGCCCGGCGAATATCGCCCGCCCGCGCCAGATTGCCATGTACTTGGCCAAGGAGCTGACCCAGAAATCGCTGCCGGAGATCGGCGAACTGTTCGGCGGCCGCGACCACACGACCGTGCTGCACGCAGTGCGCAAGATCGCCATGGACCGCACCAAGAACCCGGAGTGCAACCACGAGCTGCACGTACTGGAGCAGACACTGAAAGGCTAACCCGGTAAAGCGGGGTCAGACCCCTGTGTGCTGAAGCCACGGACTGCGGCAAGGAAGGGGTCCGACCCTTGGGTCGTACCCCGGTTTACCGGGTCCAGGCTGTTATACTGCCAAGTTAACAAAAGAACTAACGTAACAACCCATTAACTGAGGATATTTATGCAACTGGTCAAAACCACCCGAGACACGCTTCTCCGGCCACTGCAGATTGTGAGCGGTATTGTCGAGCGTCGGCACACTATGCCGATTCTGGCCAATATCCTCATCCGCAAGGAAGGCGAAAGCGTCTCTTTCCTCTCCACCGACACGGAAGTGCAGATCACCACGCTGGCGGACATTGGCTCGGGTGCCGAAGTCACCGGTACCACCGTGGCTGCCCGTAAGCTGCTGGACATCCTGCGCGCGCTGCCGGAAGCCGGCGACGTGACCATGACCCTGCTGAACAAGCGCCTGACCGTCCAAAGCGGCAAATCGCGCTTCGCCCTGCAAACCCTGGCCGCCGAAGAATTCCCGACCGTGCAGCAGGCAGACAGCTTCAACGCATCGTTCCAGCTGCCGCAAAAGACCCTGAAGCACCTGTTCAACATGGTGCACTTCTCCATGGCGCAGCAGGACATCCGCTACTACCTGAACGGCCTGCTGCTGGTATTGGACGGCAACAAGGTGATCGCCGTGGCGACCGACGGCCACCGCCTGGCCTTCTGCCAGGTGGAGACCGACCAGAACTTCGCACGCGAAGAAGTGATCATCCCGCGCAAGACCATCATCGAGCTGCAACGCCTGCTGGAAGAGAGCGACGACGCCGTATCGCTGGACATCGCCGCTTCGCAGGTGAAGCTGCAGTTCGCCGACATCGAGCTGATCTCCAAGCTGGTGGAAGGCAAGTTCCCTGACTACACCCGCGTGATCCCGAAGGGCTACACCAACAACTTCACCATTGGCCGCGAAGAGCTGCTGCGCTCCCTGCAGCGCGCTGCGATCATGACCAGCGATAAGTTCAAGGGCGTGCGCTGCATCATCACCCCGGGCTCGCTGAAGATCTCGTCCACCAACGCGGACCAGGAAGAAGCAGTCGAAGAACTGGAAATCGACTACGGCGGCGACAGCGTGGACATCGGCTTCAACGTGACCTACCTGCTGGACGTGCTGAACAACCTGAAATGCGACCAGGTGAACGTCGCCCTGGGCGACAGCAATTCGTCGGCCCTGATCTCGATTCCTGACAATCCAGACTTCAAATACGTTGTAATGCCGATGCGCATTTAAACCCAGCAAGGCTGGGTCAGACCCAAGGGTCTGACCCAAATATGCCGGAGCCCCAGGCCTGAGAGCCGCCAAGGGTCTGACCCTTGGGTCTGACCCCGGTTTACCGGGTTTAGAAGAAGAAATTCGTTAAGAGAGAAAGCAGTCCATGTCCGAAAGCCACAACGAACAACCAAAGGCCAAAGCAGAAGAATACGGCGCCTCCTCGATCCAGATCCTGGAAGGCCTGGAAGCAGTCCGCAAGCGTCCCGGCATGTACATCGGCGACACGTCCGACGGCACCGGCCTGCACCACCTGGTGTTCGAGGTCGTGGACAACTCGATCGACGAAGCGCTGGCGGGCCACTGCGACGACATCGTGGTCACCATCCACACCGACAACTCCCTGAGCGTGACCGACAACGGCCGGGGCATTCCCACGGGCGTCAAGATGGACGACAAGCACGAGCCCAAGCGCTCGGCTGCCGAGATCGCGCTGACCGAGCTGCACGCCGGTGGCAAGTTCAACCAGAACAGCTACAAGGTCTCGGGCGGTCTGCACGGCGTGGGCGTGTCGTGTGTGAACGCCTTGTCCAAGTGGCTGCGTCTGGTTGTGCGCCGCGATGGCAAGGTGCACCAGATCGAGTTCGCCAAAGGCTTTGTGCAAAACCGGATCATCGAATCGGTGGACGGCGTCGAAGTCTCGCCCATGAAGGTCACCGGCGCCACCGACAAGCGCGGCACCGAAGTGCACTTCCTGCCCGACACCGAAATCTTCCAGCAGAACAACGACTTCCACTACGAGATCCTGGCCAAGCGCCTGCGCGAGCTGTCCTTCCTGAACAACGGCGTGCGCATCCGCCTGGTGGACGAGCGCAGCGGCAAGGAAGACGATTTCTCGGGCGCCGGCGGCGTGATGGGCTTTGTGCAGTTCATCAACGCCAACAAGAAGGTGCTGCACCCCACGGCCTTCCACGCCACGGGCAGCCGCCCGGCCGACAGCTATGGCGGCATTCCCGGCACCGAAATCGGCGTGGAAGTGGCCATGCAGTGGAACGAGAGCTACAACGAGAACGTGCTCTGCTTCACCAACAACATTCCGCAGCGCGACGGCGGCACCCACCTGACCGGCCTGCGCGCGGCAATGACCCGCGTGATCAACAAGTACATCGACGAGAACGACTTCGCCAAGAAAGCCAAGGTCGAAATCAGCGGCGACGACATGCGCGAAGGCCTGACCTGCGTGCTGTCCGTGAAGGTGCCGGAGCCGAAGTTCTCGTCCCAGACCAAAGACAAGCTGGTGTCCTCCGAAGTGCGCGGCCCGGTCGAAGAGATCGTCGCCAAGACGCTGACCGACTTCCTGATGGAAAAGCCGAACGACGCCAAGATCATCTGCGGCAAGATCGTGGAAGCAGCGCGCGCCCGTGAAGCGGCCCGTAAAGCACGCGACCTGACCCGCCGCAAAGGCGTGATGGACGGCCTGGGCCTGAGCGCCAAGCTGGCCGACTGCCAGGAAAAAGACCCAGCCCTGTCCGAACTGTACATCGTCGAGGGTGACTCCGCAGGCGGCTCCGCCAAGCAGGGCCGCGACCGTAAGTTCCAGGCCATCCTGCCACTGCGCGGTAAAGTGCTGAACGTGGAGAAGGCGCGCTTCGAAAAGATGCTGTCCTCCGAGCAGATCACCACCCTGATCGCCACCCTGGGCACCAGCATCGGCACCGACGAATTCAATATCGAAAAGCTGCGCTACCACCGCATCATCATCATGACCGACGCGGACGTCGACGGCGCCCACATCCGCACCCTGCTGCTGACGCTGTTCTACCGCCAGATGCCGCAGCTGGTAGAGCGCGGCCACATCTACATTGCACAGCCACCGCTGTACAAAGTGAAGGCCGGCCGCGATGAACGCTACCTGAAGGACGACCTGGAAGAAGCCGGCTACATGATGAACGTAGCGCTGAACACCGCCGTGCTGACCCCGCGCGAAGGCGCGGAAGTAATCCAGGGCGAAGCGCTGGGCGAACTGGCACGCCAGTACAACATGGCCAACGCCATCATGACCCGCCTGACCCGCGTGATCGACCGCGCCGCGCTGACCGCCATCATGACTGGCGTTACGCTGAACCTGGACACCCTGGACTCCGCCCAGGCATCGGCCAAAGCGCTGGAAGCCAACATCAACGACGCCGCCGTCAAAGTCACCGTCACCACCGACGAACTGACCGACAAGCACACCCTGCGCATCGAACGCCTGCACCACGGTAACGTGAAGGTCTCCCTGATCGACGCCGACTTCGTACAGAGCGCCGACTACCGCGTGCTGGCCGAAGCCGCAGCGACCTTCACCGGCCTGATTGGCGAAGGCGCCGTGATCCGCCGCGGCGAAGGCGAGCGCACCAAGGAAAGCGCCGTGGTCGACTTCCACCACGCGATGAACTGGCTGCGCGAAGAAGCCGAACGCACCGTGTCCAAGCAGCGCTATAAGGGTCTGGGCGAGATGAACCCAGAGCAGCTGTGGGAAACCACCATGGACCCAACCGTCCGCCGCCTGCTGAAGGTGCAGATCGAAGACGCGATTGCCGCCGACCAGATCTTCACCACCCTGATGGGCGACGACGTGGAACCACGCCGCAACTTCATCGAAACCAACGCATTGCGCGCAGGCAACATCGACGTATAACGGCAATCTTTACGTTCATCACGGCCTCCAATGGGGGCCGTTTTTTTTTCCTTCGCCATCGTCGCGATGCTCATCCGAAAACGTTGCCAAAATAACTTTATAATGCGCTGCGCGACAAGAACCTTCAGATATTGCTGAAGTCAGCGATCTTTAGCGCCAACTATAGGACTGCCTCCGCCCTACTCCAATACCCCACCATTCGCGACCATGCCGATACCGGCATCAAAACATCATTCGGTGGTATCGCAAAATGTACTCGGACTGGCGTACCCTAATATTCAGCTCTGCAATTTACCTTCATGAGCGTTGTTTCACTTGAATACGGGGCAATGCGATTTTTCTTTATGTTCCGGGGAGCTTCAGCCTTGCTGGCCACTCACGGAAATCCGATTTTCCATCTCGAATTTCCCCAGCTATAGATACGAATAATTCCGTCGCTTCTTTTCTTCGCAATACACATTCCCAAATTATGAGAACCCTCCAACCTGCCTCTCTTAGTTCGGCAAACTGTCGCTTGTCACGACTCATGTTTCTTTCAAATTTCTCTCGCCAAAACTCGCTGTTCTGGGCCGGAACACTACAAAGCCGACACCCTTGATGACGATGCCAATAGCAGCCGTGTACGAACAGCGCAACTCTATATTTTGGAAAAACTAGATCCGGCCTCCCCGGCATATCTCGACAATGTAATCGATAGCGCAGGCCTAATCGATGAAGCCCCTGTCGAAGAAACAACTCTGGCTTTGTATCTTTTCCACGAATACCGGCCATCATGCGCGAGCGGGCGCTGGGATCGACAATATCAGCCATTCCTGGTAACCTGGCGAGACTTAGAAAATTGAACGAACGATGAGTAAAAATGCTATCAAAATTGTGGATCTTTTTGCTGGCCCAGGCGGGCTCGGAGAAGGATTCTCGTCGCTAGAATCCTTCCGTATTGCGGTCTCTGCGGAAATGGAGTCGTCCGCTCATGCGACGCTTCGTCTCCGCGCATTCTACAGAATCTTGCAACGACGGGGCGCAACCGCCATTGCGCCGTACTTTGATCTTTGCAATGGTAAGCTTCCGGTACCAAGAGACTCAACTCCGTTGCCGGAGTGGGATGCACGTACAGCGGAGGCGTGGATCGAGGCTTGTGGGGAAGCACTCCAGCTAACGTTGGGGGAGCCGCAAAGTAATACACTGCTAGACAAAGCGATAGCTGCCCACAAGATCGATGCGACGATACCTTGGGTCTTAATTGGAGGCCCTCCGTGTCAGGCATATTCGCTAGTTGGGCGATCAAGAAACAAAGGTAAGGCCGACTATAAAGCAGAGAATGATCACCGGCATTTCTTATACCGGGAATACTTGAGAATTATTTTGGAGTATAAGCCTCACGTATTCGTAATGGAAAACGTGAAGGGTATTCTGTCGTCAAAAGTAGGGGGACAGCGCATCTTCCACAATATCCTGAAGGATCTGGCTGGATGTGGTTATCGAATACATTCACTGGTGACACCTGCCTGCTTTACGCGCCATGATGACCCGCACGAGATTGATGCGCGAGAGTTTGTAGTCAAGGCCGAGCGGTATGGGATCCCCCAAGCACGTCACCGAGTAATCTTACTTGGCATCAGGGAAGATGTTCATGCAAAGAAGGAAATCGGATGGAAGCCACAAACCTTAATCGAGTTGAAGCAGTCCGTTACAGTGAGGCAAGCGATCGGTGATTTGCCGCGCGTTCGGAGCAGCATTTCAAAAGGTGATGATGCCGATAAATGGAAAGAGATCTTCTATGGCAATGCCAAGGAACTCGCCCTCCTCGCGAAATCCAGAAAGTTTGGCATGGAGGATGTTGGGCGGGAACTCGACCTAGTTCGATCAATTAGCAACTTGCCCTCAGATACTGGTACTTGGCCGCGGAAATATAAAGCCCCCAAGTATTGCCCTGACGAGCTTCGGAACTGGTACAGCAAAGGAGCACTCTCCAATTTGCATTTCGTGCTAAATCATGAGGCTCGCGGCCATATGGAGAGTGACCTTCGTCGCTATTTGTTTGCCTCCGCATTTGCGAAGGCCAGAGGCTATGCACCAAAAGGCCATGAGGACTTCTGTCTGCCTGGGTTGGCCCCCGAACACGACAACTGGCAAAGCGGGTACTTTTCAGACCGATTCCGGGTCCAGATCGCCGAATCCCCTTCTACGACAGTTGTAAGTCATATCGCGAAAGATGGACATTATTTCATTCATTATGATTCAAGTCAGTGCCGTAGCTTAACCGTCAGGGAGGCAGCTCGATTACAGACGTTCCCAGACGATTACTACTTCCAAGGAAACCGGACCCAGCAGTTTCAGCAGGTTGGGAATGCAGTTCCTCCATATCTGGCCAGTAAAATCGCGAAGATAGTTAAGGAAATATTATCCTGACCATTTAATCAAGTGCCGGCGCTTACGTCGGCACATTCACTTATTGGCCCTTCTAGGTCACGGTTCCGCCACCCGGTAAACCTAAAAATATATCGTTACATATCGAAACTTCCAGTTATACTGTTTGTAACTGACACCGTTGGCTTACATCCGCAAATATTTCGATGACAACCGCGTTGACGACATCAAGCAATAGAGAGCATCCCCGTGAGGATTTTGAAGTAATCGAGCCTGCGGCTTCGAACATGATTGAGGCTCTTCGAGATATCGGCTACTCACTTGAGTCAGCGATTGCCGACATCATTGACAACTCAATCTCAGCATCAGCGCGCAATATTGATATTAGATTTGGATGGTGCCATCAGAATCAACCTTGGATAGCGGTGGTCGATGACGGCGATGGCATGCTAGAGAAGGAGCTCGTTGAGGCAATGCGACCAGGCGGTAAAGACCCGCTTCAAACTCGCAAGCCTAATGACCTCGGTAGGTTCGGATTGGGATTGAAAACTGCATCATTTTCGCAATGCCGCGAACTCACCGTCATTACGGCAAAAGAAGGTGAAGTGCATTGTCGCCAATGGGATCTTGACATTGTACGTGATCGAAATAAATGGCTGTTAAGAAGACCTTTAACGCCAGAGATCGAAAGCTTTCCAATCGGTCCCAACGAGCTCAAGTTAGGTGGAACGATTGTCCTCTGGCGGAAGCTTGACCGCTTAGACTTAGGCTCGAACCCAACGAGTTCCCACATTGTCTTCAACGAGCGTATTAATGCAATTTGTGAACATGTATCGCTCATTTTTCATCGATTTATCTCGGGTGAGCCTGGCAAGCCAAAGATATCGTTTAAAGTAAACAATTTTTCGATTGAACCAAATGACCCGTTCAATGCACGGCACCCTGCAACAATGCATCTCGGGGAAGAAGTTCTAGAAATTGAAGGGAAGACGGTCACTCTTCGGCCATATATCCTCCCACATCATAGCAAGGTTTCGCAGTCAACATATGAGGCCGCCGGTGGAAAAGAGGGCTATCTCCGAAACCAAGGCTTTTACATATACCGAAACCGCAGACTTATCATCCATGGAACCTGGTTCCGAATGGCTACACAAGATGAGATAACTAAGCTCGCGCGAGTCCAAGTAGACATTCCAAATACCCTTGACCATCTGTGGACCATCGATGTGCGTAAATCGCGTGCCCATCCACCGGAGGCCGTTAAAAGGCGTCTTCGAGGAATTCTTGAGAAAATTAGAGAGGGAGCGAAGCGGCCCTATGTTCACCGTGGTACTTCAGTCCTAAGCTCCAAAAACATTCCTGTTTGGACCAGACATCATCACAATAACCGGATTTCATATGTTCCTAATTCAGCTCATCCACTTCTGAGCGAATTGCGGTTAGATCTACCAGCGAGTTTGAGGCAACGGTTTGATGGACTAATGAATATTTTGGGCGCATCACTCCCATTCGCCACCTTGTTTAACGATATGGCAGCGGATCCGAAGGCAACCGATGCACCTGTGGAGCCCGAGGAAACGTTAGAAAAATTGGCTGAATTGCTTTTTGGGGACCAGCCTCAGCTTGAGATATCAGAGATCGAACACGTAATGCGGACTACCGAACCTTTTAGCTCCGCACAGAAGTTTATTTCCACCTACATCCTGCGACTCAAACGAAAGGGATGAACAATTGAGCCCTCAAGAATTCGAGAACCAAGTTAAAAGCAACTTAAGCCGGCGCACAACAGTAACCTCCGAACTAATCCGCAGCGTAGTGAAACTGACCCTGCAAATTCAAGATACCGATGCGCCGAAGTTCGACAATGAGGCTCTTTTCATCGAACAGATTTCCAAGTCGATCGAAGAGAAGTTGGACATTTCAATGCCAGATGCAACCGTAGTTCAGTTGCCGTTTAAGGAATGGCTTTCAGATCGACGAGCGGAAACCGAGTTATTCTATTGGAATCGCTATCGTGACTACTTGTTGCAGAATGGTTTTCCCAAAAACGTGATTGGCACAATCGGCCGGGATACAGATAAAATCGTAGGCCTTCTACAGAACCCGCATCTGGCTGCACCTTGGAAGCGCCGGGGGCTAGTAGTCGGACATGTGCAATCTGGAAAGACCGCAAACTATAATGGAGTGGTCTGCAAAGGAGCCGACTACGGTTACAAGGTCATTATACTTTTAGCCGGGGTGCACAATAATTTGCGAAGCCAAACTCAACAGCGAGTTGAAGAAGCATTTATTGGTGTGGACACCGACAAAAAAGACCGCAACCTTCCATTGAAGGATATCAAGATTGGTGTGGGCCGTATTTCAGACGTTACGCGACTCCCATTCAGCTTGACCTCACGCGAGTACGATTTTCGAAAAGATTCGGCTAAGGCTGCAACATTCTCCTTGAATTCAATCAGTGAACCGGTAATTTTCGTTGTCAAGAAGCAGGCTACGGTACTTCAAAATCTATACGAATGGCTCCTTAGCCTGAATGACATTAAGGGCGGGAAGATTCAAAGTACTCCAATGCTCTTGATTGATGACGAAGCCGACAACGCGTCGGTAAACGTGGCAAAGGGCGAGGGTGATCCAACCAAAATTAATGGCTTGATTCGAAAACTGTTGGCGCTTTTTGATCAAAACAGCTACGTCGGGTATACAGCAACACCTTTCGCAAACATTTACATCGACCCGGAATCGAACCATTCCATGTTCGAAGATGATCTTTTCCCGAAAGACTTTGTTGTTACACTGGACGCTCCCGCAAATTACGTAAGCGCTGCAAGAATTTTTGGTGAATCTGGAGACCTCGCGCATTTGATAAATCCCGTCTCTGACCATACCAAACATTTCCCCGAGAAGCATAAAATTGATTTAAGCGTAGGAGCACTTCCCCAAAGTTTACTAGAGGCAACTCGGCGATTTGTACTTGCGCGAGCAGTTCGAATACTGAGAGGGAGAGGTCAAGATCATTCTTCCATGCTTGTAAATGTTTCGAGGTTTAATACTGTCCAACGCCAGGTCACAGGTCTATTGACCGACTATCTCGATGAGATACTGAATGCTGTCAAGTTGCATGGTGCCCTTCCCGATCAGGCCGCGCTGAAAGATCCCACATATTCATCTCTTAAGCAGACATGGGACCTTTTTTTTCCTGAGTGCAGTGAAGAATGGCTGCAAGTAAAAAAGGCATTACCACAGGCGGTAGGCGCGATTGTTGTACGGACTATTAATAATTCGTCACCTGACCGCCTTGACTATAAAAATCACTCTGAAAACGGCTTACATGTCATTGCAGTCGGCGGGCTAAGCCTTTCTCGCGGATTTACGTTAGAAGGCCTCATGACGAGCTACTTTATCCGTAACTCAATCATGTACGACACCCTTCTGCAAATGGGACGCTGGTTCGGCTATCGAGATGGCTACCTAGATCTTTGTAGCATTTACATGACTAGTGAGGCGGTTGGCTGGTATTCGCACATATCGAATGCAATCGACGAACTCCGCTCCGAATTCCGCTTAATGGAAAAGCAAGCTCGAACGCCAGAAGAGTTTGGCTTAAAGGTCCGAACCCACCCGGATTCCTTGATCGTAACGGCTCGCAACAAGATGCGTACCGGCAAAAAAGTTGTGCATTCAGTCTCCCTAGCCGGGCGTCTGATCGAAACGGCTTATTTGAAGGCAGACGCCCACGCGATTTCATCCAACTTTTCTGCCCTCGTAGAGTTCATTAAAACGGCCTCCATCAGCGCGAAGGCATACGAGAGGGGTGAGCATGGACACCTTTGGTCCGAAATAGACGCAAATGATGTTTGCAATTTCCTAAATCGCTTTGACAATCACGATGATGCAAGCGCAATCACCCAAGCAAGGCCTGTCATCGAGTTCATCAAAGCCAACATGGGGACGTTCAAGAACTGGGACGTTTGCCTCTATTCCCTTAGAGCCGGTCACGAAACGCCCGTTGGTCCTGTAGGGGTTGCCGCACAAGTACGATCAACTGCAATTAAGGCCGGCTGCTACTTGGTTGGGGGGAGCAAAATGCGCGTAGCGTCGAGAGGCGCGGAGAAGGCAGGTCTAACTAAGACTCAGATTGCTACCGCCGAATCTGGTGCAGAGAACAAGAATATAGCTGACGTCGAATATCGAAACGTGCGAACACGGCCGTTACTCATGCTTCACGTTTTGAACCTTGTCACTCCCGATGACAAAACGGACGTCATCGCAAACGACGTATGTGCATGGGGTATTAGCTTCCCTGGCCTCAAAGGAAAGGGGCGCGGCGTCGAGGTTGAATACATGGTCAACACTGTTTGGTGGAAAACCCAATACCAAGACCAGATGGATGAGGACGACGAAAATGAGGCAGCAAGTGGCGTCGGAAAATAACCCGTGGGCAGCAATTGACAGCAAAGCGACCATCGGGGAACTCCGGGCACGAAGGATTGATTCATCGCATCCACATTCATTTTTTTGGGCCTTAAACTCCGAGGGAAGAAAGCTTCTAGTTTTAGAGAGCAAAAACGGTTTCTCGACTACCTGCGAACTTCCTAGTTTAAGGGGTATCGCTATTACGTTGTCAGAGGGGCGCTTGGTCCTACGCCTTCAAGACGTAACGTCGGTAGAGATTTTCGTGGCACTTTGCCGCAATATCGTGGCCCGAACTCAGATAGCGATGACCGATGAAGAGCTCCTCAACGCTACACTTGAGCAGCTATTTAAATGGCAAGCATTTCTGAGCAAACCAAACTCCGGGCTCCTAAACGATTCAGAACTTCGAGGGCTGATTGGTGAGCTGTACTTTATCTATTCTCAGCTGATTCCACGTTTCGGAGATAAATCGATCAACTTCTGGCTCGGGCCAAGTGGAGCTCCCCAAGACTTCTCAATTGGGAGAGAGGTCTTCGAAGTGAAGACCAAGCTTGCAGGTTCAAGCGATGTTATTCGGATATCGAGTATTGAGCAGCTTTGGGTGACCGATGCCAACCTATATCTTGTCCATTATACGATTGGCGAAACAATTGAATCGGATGCTCTTTCCGTATCCGCGCCGTCCTTGATCGAGAATATTCGCGGAATGCTGCAGAATCAAGAGACCGTCGACAGATTTGACGATCAACTTCTGCTTTTTGGCTATGTGGATCATCCTGTCTATCGCCGTAGACTCTTCCGTTTGTCAAGTCCTCGCTACTACAAGGTTCGGGACGGTTTTCCAAGGTTAAGCATGAATTTACCTTTAGGAATCACAGCAGTTAATTATGGAATAGAGCTCAGCGCGTGTTTACCTTTCGAGTCTGAGCCTGAATGGAATTAGTGGAGAAGCGAATGGATCTGGAAATGTTTCATCAGGCATTAATGCAGGACGTGGCGCTAAGAGCCGATGTCTTTTCGAATTTCACCGACGAAGCCTTTGCGGAAATAGTTACCGAATATCTCGCAGAAGCCGGATCAATAGAAGATTTCACGCCCTGCAAGTACATCCACGACTCGACACGTGTCGACGGCTATTCGTTGAACTGGGAAGACAACTTGCTAGAGTTGTACGTGGTTGACTGTCGAGCTAGTGAATCCATTGAACGCATGAGCAAGCAGGAAATGGACAAGGCCTTCAAACGTGTAGAGACCTTCTTCGAAAAGGGTTGCACGGCAGATTTCGTGGAGCAAATGGAAACCTCGCACCCAGCTTATGGGCTTGCATGCACCATTTTGGAACAGGGACCGCAAATCGAACGTGTTCGGTTCTATTTGATTACGAATGCGTTGCTCACTACAAAGGTAAAGGAGCTTACTCCTAAAATTATCGCTGGGCGGGAGTGTACCTATCGAATTTGGGATCTCGATCGCCTAGCTCTCACAGTAGGTAAAGGCGAACCGGAACCAATCGAAGTAAATTTCGAGGAAATGTTTGGTAAGGCAATGGTTGGGCTGCCAGCCGACGACGGCAATGGTGAAGTGAAATGCTATTTATCCGTGATACCCGGGGATTGGCTAGCAAAGATTTACGATCAGTACGGAAGCCGGTTGCTTGAACAAAATGTTAGGACGTTTTTACAGGTCCGCGGAAAAGTCAACAAAGGCATTCGGAAAACGATTCTTGACGAGCCAAGACGCTTCTTTCCGTACAACAATGGAATCTCTGCTACCGCTGAGGAAATCTTAGAGGAACGGGCGGGGGGAGTTTCGTTTGTTAAGTCGGTAAGGAACCTACAAATCGTAAATGGTGGCCAAACTACTGCGTCCATCTTTAACGTGGCGAAAAAAGACAAGAGCGCACAGATTGAGCAGGTTAGTGTACAAATGAAACTTTCGGTCGTTCCGCCGCAAATTGCTTCTGAACTTGTTCCAAAAATTTCTCGATTCGCCAATAGTCAGAATCGGATCAGTGATTCAGACTTCTTTTCCAATCATCCATTCCATATCGTCGTTGAAAACCTTTCCCGCAAACTTTTAGCCCCTGCGGTCAATGGCTCGCAAATCTTGACAAATTGGTTCTATGAGCGGACTAAGGGACAGTACATAAACGCGATGGCTTACCTCTCCGATGCGAAGAAGAGGGAGTTCCTCGCACGGTATCCAAAAAAACAAGTCTTCGATAAGACTGAACTGGCGAAGTATGTCCAGACATTCCGGTGCTTACCGCATGAGGTTAGCTTAGGTGGCCAGAAAAACTTCGCAAAGTTCGCCGAGTTTATCAGCTCGACCTGGGAACATAGTCAACACGATTTCAATGAATATTGGTTCAAAGTTGTTATAGCCCAGATAATAATATTCCGAAGAGCGGAATACTTGGTTCAAAAGGCCGCTTGGTATGCACAGGGCTATCGCGCTCAAACCGTTACCTACGGGATCTCAATGTTGGCGCAGGCTATTCGCGCAAGGGGAGCAGAATTTGATTATCAAAAGATCTGGCGAGAGCAATCCCTTAGTGAGACGTTTGAACAGCAACTGCTTCAGACATGTGAGCTGGCACAAGCAATAATTGTGAACGGAGCTCGAGATAATAACGTAATTAACGTTACCGAATGGGCGAAACGAAAAGCATGCTGGGATCTCGCGCAACAGAATTCAGTTCCAATGTCTGCGGCATTTACGCTGCTTCTCAAGAGTTTGTCCGAAAACCGCTCTGAGGTAAAGGATGCGAGGAAGGAGCAGAGAAGCGTGTCTGATGCCGAGGCATATATCGAAGTAATCAACGCTGGTGCTGAATTCTGGAAAACGGTCCGTGCATGGGCAAATGGTAGTCTTGATGTAAAGCCATCAGATATTTCCATTCTCGACATCGCATGCACAATGCCACGGAAGCTTCCATCCGAAAAACAAGCAATTCGCTTAGTAGAGATTCGCGAGCTGTTCGCCTCCGACCAGTAAATCATCCTGCGAAATAAGTTGGCAGTGCTCGTGTATTACTTCGTCGCGCTCAACATCGGTTGAATTTCCGAAATTCCCAAGTTCGGTATCGGCCGCCGAAGGTCTAGGTCGCGGAATACAGCCTAGCGAGTCGCCTTGTCGATATTCGGGCCGCGTGGGGTCTCCTGCGGGATAACATCGATCGCCAGCTTAGTGATGGCTGCCAGGCGCTTTGCCGCGTTCTTCTTTACATAGCCAATGGGATCTTTTCGCTTCAGCGTCTCCACCTGCGTGACCAGAATTTCAAGCTGGCTAAGGAATAGCGGATGGGCGAATACAGTCCATCCATGAACCTGCATCATTCGTCATCCAGCGAAAGCGGCGCGTCGAGGTCGATATCGACTTCTTTGGTCAGTGCGCGCAGGTGTCGGACCAGCTGTTCATGGCAATGCAAGTGCATTACCTCGTCAAGTTCGACCTCGGGAAAGGCAGACTCTCACATGGCTCGGCCGCCACACTACAGTCCCCATTCACTCACCACCCGCTTGCCTTATGGTAGGCTGCATTAACCTTCTCACAACTCCGCTCACACCACCGCAATGGCCAGCAATCCAGCGAACTTGAACGACAGAGCGTTTCAACGCAGGGAGCTCGCAATTTGAGCTCGACTGTCTTCAGCCAGCGCGATCCATGGCGCCTGAGCATTGCGGTGCTGCTTTCCATGCTCGCGCATGCGCTGCTTTTGAGCATGTCTATCGGTGGCCAAGGCTTCGGCCTTCCGGGCTTGCACTTCCCCTGGCAGGAGCGTCGCCTGCATGCTAACGACCTGGAGATCCTGCTTCTGCCGGCACGGCCCGCCGCGCCAGCCTCGCCGCTGCCACCACCTCCCGCTGACATCCCCCTGCCAATAGCGCCTGCCGCGCCGGCAGTGGTAGCAGAAAAACCGCCAGTCACCAGCCCTGTGGCATCGGCGCCCCAGCCTATGCCAGTTGCGCCACCCGCTCAAGTGGCACCTGCGCCGGTCACCACCGCGGCGAAAACGCCCGATATTCCTTTGCCCACTGCTCCGGCGGCGCCGCCAGTCGTCTTGCCCGCCATCGCCGAGACAAAGCAAAAACAACTCGAGCAGGAAACGCGCGAACGCGCTAACGAGCAGGCGCGCCTCGAGCAGGAGAAGCTGGTTGCAGAAAAGCTCCGGCAATCCGAACTCATCGCGGAAGCCCAACGCGAAGCTGCGCGGCAGGAGCTGCTGCGGCAAGAGGCCGTCCGCGCCGAGGCTGCGCGCGCCGAGGCGGCTCGTGCGGAAGCTGCGCGAGTCGAGGCTGCACGAATCGAAACCGCACGGGGCGAGGCCGCGCGCATCGAGCTCACCCGCCAGGAGGCTGCGCGGCGTGAGGCGCTTCGCCTGGAACAAGCGAAGCAAGAAGAAGTGGCCCGTGCCGAACAATTGGCAAAGGCGGAGGCGGCGCGGCGGGAGGCGGAACGTCTTGAGCTGGTGCGCCAGGAGAACTTGCGGCGCGAAGCACTCCGTCAGGAGCAGGCATTGCAAGAGGAAAAGGCGCGGAAGGAGCAGGAGCGTGCCCAGGTCGCGCGGCTCGATGCCGAACGAAAGGAAGCGGCGCGGCAGGAGGCGGCCAAACAGGAGGCCGCGCAGCTGGAGCAGGCGCGAAAAGAACAGGCGCAGCTCGAGAAGGCCAGGCAGGAAGCCGAACGTGAAGAGCGCTTACGGGCGATCGGCAGGCAGCTCAATGAAGAAGCTGCCCAGCGGGAAGCCGCGCTGAAGAATCCGTCGCGCTCACTGCTTCCAACGGTCAGCGGCCTGCGCCGGGGGTGGCTCTTCGGCCGCGCAGATCCGAACGCTGACCTTGTTCTGTATGCGGAAGCCATCAGCAAAAAGTTCGAGATCAATATGGCATTCGATATGGTTCGCGATGTAGTGAAGCAGCGTCACGTCCCGCCTATGGTGACGATCGCGGTGCGGGCCGACGGCTCGGTGGAGAAGGTGACGTTCGTGGTCTCCAGCGGCGTGCCGGCGATAGACGAGGCCATTCGCAAAGTGGTGGCGAGCCATGCTCCGTATTCCGCCTTTCCTCCTGCACTGGCGCGGCAGTATGACGTGATCGAGATTCGCCGCACCTGGGTGTTCGATACGGCTATTCGGCTGCAGTAATTCCGCTTGAGGGGACCTGCAGTTTCCTGGTGCCTTAGACCTCCAGTCACATGCTCTCAGGATTCGTATTACTGTCCACTCTCGTGCATTGATGCCCGTACCGTCCGAGGCCTGATTGATCCAAGAAATTTCTCCCATAGATAAAGGGCTTCTTCGTCATTGATGCTTGGTTTGACGCGACCTATCACATTGCCCTTAACGCCACTCTGCATCTGGATATCCAATACAGGGAGCAGAGGGTTCTTAGGTTCCCCCTGACTCAGATAGGCAAATTCATGGTGCTCTTCCCCTTCCTTCTGAGCCGGTATTCTGGCCCCGACCTCATATCCATCCCAACTACCCACACGCCTCGTGCCCTTACGCAAAATTCTGATCCGGTCATACCAAGCGCCTTTGCCACTCGCAATAGCATCGCGCTCTGCGGCTTTCAGCCTGGGCTCAAGGGCATCCGATTCGATACGGATCTCCTTTTTGGTCATTTCAATCGAAACTCGGACGTCTTCGAACTCTTTTAAGCGTATGCCAAGCGAAACGGCTTCAACCATGTAGCGATGCGGCTCATGCAAAAATGCGCCGTCCAGGCATATCCCGGGTTCGCTCGGAATTTCTTCATCCGCCCGGCGGCGAAGCCGGCGCGCGATTTCCGTAGCATCGGTCAAAGCTTTTTGGTATTTGTGCCCCTCACCAAAGGCTTGATATTCCTGGATATAGAGATCGTCGCCAAGTTTGATGAGCGATTGGACATTGTAGTAGGCGCCATCAGCTCGCCCGACACCGAAAACAATTTTCTGATTGTTCGTGAAACCATCCATCACTTTTCCCACTAACGATCCCTTTTCCGCCGGAGGACCATAGCCTAGCCATCGCCTTGTTTCGCTTTCCGCAACCGCGCGCCCCACTGCCAAGTCAAAATCTACGCCCTCCCCCTCACGCCTCCATATTTCTACCGGTAACCGCGCGGGACCATAAATCACTTCGGCGCTCTCCGGAACGTCAATGACGAAGCGCCCAACACAAATGGGTCGCATATGCTCAGTCAATCCAACTAGACGATTCGTGGCACTAGTCATTCCGTCCCCGGATGCGCCTTCTTGCCAAGCTTCTGGCAGGCCTTTAACCGCCAGGGCTACCGAAACAGCCAACATCCACGTCAACTTTAATAAGTTAGTCATGGATCGCTCCGCTTCATTGTGGATGGGGTCACCATTCTTCGTGCAGCGCATTACTCGTCATGAAGTAGCTCAAACACCCGCTGCAATATCCGCAGCTTGAAGCATTGATAGCCCTTTACCTTGACTTTCCATTCTCAAGGCATAAAGAGATTGGGGCACCCAGCCAGTTGTTCCAATGCTTGCCGCCATTAGGCCTATGATTGCATTCACGAGAATACCGACGTTGATATGGGACAACCATTCCGCACTGGCGAAACGAATTCGGAAGGAACTCCGCACACTTCTACAACAGACAATTTGGAAAACATTGTTTTTTTTAAAGTTCATCGTTATTCTTCTCAGACGTTGTTCCTCGCGATGAAGGAGAATCGATGCGCTGGTTGTTGTGGATTGCGATTTTGCTGACTGCCTGTTCGGCGTCGACGCAGGAGCCGGAACCGGCAGACCTGAAATGGGCCGAGTCGTCGCGGCCTGCGAACGTGCAATTGGCCGAGCGCTACGAACGCTCCTGCATGGCCTGCCATTCCGTGAACGGCACCGGCGCGCCGCTAGCCGGCTTTGCCCCGCACTGGAAGCCACGCCTGGACAAAGGCATCGACCAGCTGGTGCGCCACGCCAGCGAAGGCTTCAACGCCATGCCCGCCATGGGCCAGTGCAACGACTGCAGCACGGACGACCTGCGCGCCCTCACCCTGTTCATGGCAAGGAGCGGAACATGAAGCAGCGCCGCCTTTTCCTGAAAGCCGGCGCCATGGCTGCGGCGGCAGGCCTGCTCGCGGGACGCACGCACACCGCACAGGCGCAGACACGCACCATCCGCTGGAAGAACTGGTCCGAGGTGCAGCAATGCCAGGCGAAGTCGCTGGCCACCCCGGCCGACGAACAGGCACTAGCCGACCTGCTGCGCAATGCCTCCGGCACGGTGCGCTGTGTGGGCGCCGGCCATTCCTTCACGCCCCTGGTGCCGACCAACGATACGATCGTCTCCCTCGAACGCATGCATGGCGTGCTATCGCACGACAAGGCGGCCATGACAGCCACGCTGCGCGCCGGCACGCGCCTTTCGATGCTGTCACGCCAGCTGGACGCCCAGGGCGTTGCCCTGCGCAACCTGCCGGATATCGACATGCAGTCGCTGGCGGGCGCTATCAGCACCGGCACGCACGGCACCGGCGCCACCATCCAGGCCATGCATGCGGACGTAACGGCCCTGCGCCTGGTCACGCCGCAGGGCGAAGTGGTGGAATGGAACCAGGAGCGCCACCCGGAGCAGATGGCGGCGGCGCGCGTTTCCCTCGGCAGCCTGGGCGTGATCACGCAGGCGACCGTGCGCGTGGTGCCCGCCTTCAGCCTGCACCGAAAGGTGTGGCTGCGGCCCATCGGCGAAATGCTGGAGCGCGCGGGGGAGCTGGCGGCAAAGCACAGGCATTTCGAGTTCTACTACCTGCCTTTTACCGGCTATGCAGCGGCCATTGCGCACGACGAGTACAAGGGCAGCGACGTGCTGGTACCCCATTCGCAAGACGAAGAGATGCTGGGCGACTTGCGCACCCTGCGCGACTGGCTGGGCCGGTTCCCTGACCTGCGACGCTGGACGGCGGGCAAACTGATCGACCCGGACCTGACCGAGGAGGCGAAGAACCGCTCCTGGAAGCTGCTTTCCACAGTGCGCCCAACACGCTTCAACGAAACGGAGTACCACGTGCCGCGCGAGGCGGGCATTGCCTGCGTGCGCGAGGTGATCGCTGCGCTGGAGAAGCGCAATGAAGTCTTTTTCCCCATGGAGTTCCGCTTTGTGAAGGGCGACGAAGCCTGGCTTAGCCCCTTCTACAAACGCGACAGCTGCTCCATTGCCGTGCACGCGGCGCATGGGGAGGCTTACGACTACCTGCTCTCCGACCTGGGCCCCATCTTCCGCAAGCATGGCGGACGGCCGCACTGGGGCAAGCTGCACAACCTGGGCGCGAAAGAACTGGCCACGCTCTACCCACGCTGGAACGACTTCCTGGCATTACGACAGCAGATGGATCCCAAAGGTCGCATGCTGAACCAGCATTTGCGTACGCTGTTCGGGGTGGCATGATGGTGGCGCTCAAACGACGCATAGTCATCACCGCCATTGGCGCCGGCCTGGTTGGCGCTACAGCACTGGCGCTACGTCCGCGCGACAAAGGCGCGCCGCATGCCGAGTACTTCGCGCGCGCCTCGCAGGCCTTACGCACAGCGGGCATTGCCACGCCAACCATGGTGATCGATAAGGACAGGCTGCTGGCCAACGCGCGCCAGGTCATGGCCAACATGAATGGCCGCCTGCCTTTGCGCCTGGTGGCCAAGTCCCTGCCCTGCCTGCCCTTGCTGGACTTGCTGATGCAAACCATGCAGACACGCCGGCTCATGGTGTTCAACCTTCCCTACCTGCAGCAGCTGGCTGCCCAGCGCGAGGACGTGGACCTGTTGCTGGGCAAGCCCTTGCCGGTTGCGGCAGCGGCGGAGTTCTACCGCAACTTCCAGGGGGGCCATTTCCAGCCAGGCAAGCAGCTGCAATGGCTGGTGGATACGCCGCAGCGCCTGGCCCAGTACCGCGACCTGGCGCGCGCGCAGCAGCTGGACATGCGGGTTAGCCTGGAGATAGATGTGGGCCTGCACCGCGGCGGCGTGGACAACGCGAAGATGCTGCAGGAGATGCTCGCCATCCTGAAGGCGGAGCCGCGCCTGCAATGGGCCGGGATGATGGGCTACGACGCGCACGTGCCCAAGCTGCCGCTGGCGAGCGTGCGCGAGAAGGCGCTGGCCGACGCCAAGTCTATCTACCGCGAGTACGCCGGGCTGGCAACGCAAGCCTTGCGCCCATCCGGTAGTGCGGAAGGATTGATATTCAACGCCGGCGGTTCGCCCACTTACCGCATGCATGATGCCAGCGGGGCCGCGAACGAAATTGCGCTGGGATCGGCGCTGGTCAAGCCCAGCGACTTCGATACGGAGCTGCTGCAAGACCTGGCGCCGGCCGCCTTCATCGCCACGCCGGTATTGAAGGCGGAACGGCACTTCCAGATGCCGCGCGGCGTGGAGGCCCTGGGCGATGTCGCACGCGCCTGGGATGTGAACCAGGAGCGCGTCTACTTCGTCTACGGCGGCAACTGGCTGGCAGACCCGGTGTCACCCGCAGGGCTGGCGGCCAGCGGACTGTATGGCAATTCGTCCAACCAGCAGGCCTTGCTCGGCTCCGGAACGCAGGACCTGCACATGGACGACTACATCTTCTTCCGGCCGCGCCAGAGCGAGTCGGTTCTTCAGCAATTCGGCGACATCGCCGTCATGGAAGCGGGTCGCATCACCCAGCGCTGGCCCGTTATGCCAGCCATGCCTTAAGCACTTTCCGGTAGTTGATCAACTTTGAAGGGGACGTTCATGACGAATTCAGTTCGGTTCGTGCGCCTGGCTTCTGTGTTGGGCGCAATCCTGGTTTGCGGTACGGCTTACGCTGATCCTTTCCTTGTCGGGCGCGGCATGTCCGACATTACGGGCGAGGCGGCAGAGGTGGGAATGATGGGCTACGGCTCCACGTCGCAGGTCACCGCCGGCATCCACATGCGGCAACGCGCGCGCGCGTTCATCGTGGTGGACCAGGCCAGCGGCAGGCGCATGGTCTTCGTCAATAACGACCTGGGCATGGTGTTCCAGGGCGTTCAGCAAGCGGTGCTGCGGCAGCTGCAGGCAAAGTACGGCAGCGTGTATGGGCCGGAGAACGTGATCCTGTCGGCCACGCACACGCATGGCGGGCCTGGCGGCCATTCGCATTATGCCTTGTACAACTTCACGACGTATGGGTTCAACAAGCGTACGTTCGACGCCATTGTCAGCGGCATTGTGGCCGCCATCGACAAGGCGCACCGCGACCTGAAGCCCGGCAGCATCGCCATCGGCAAAGGTGAACTGACGGATGCGAGCAACAACCGTTCTATGCCGGCGTACCTGCGCAACCCGCAGGCGGAGCGCGACCGCTGGGGGCGCAATATCGATCCGGAGATGACGGTACTGCGCTTCAAGCAAGGCAGCACGGATGTGGGGGCAATCAGCTGGTTCGCTACGCACGGCGTTTCTATGACGCCGAACAATCGCCTGATCACGCCGGATAACAAAGGCTACGCAGCCTGGCGTTGGGAGCATGAGCTGAAAGGGGTGCGCTACAACTCCGATGCGGACTTTGTAGCGGCTTTCGCGCAATCGAACGCCGGCGATATGACGCCAAACCTGAACCTGGACGGCACTGGCCCAACGGCGAACGAACTGGAAAACACCCGCATTATCGGTGAGCGGCAGCTGCAGAAGGCGCTGTCGATCTACAACGGCGCGCTGGAGCCACTGTCGGGCACTGTCGATTACCGCCAGCGCTATATCGACTTCTCGCGCGTAACGGTAGCGGGTAGCTTTGCGGATGGCGTGCAGCGCAACACCTGCCCCGCAGCGATTGGCAGCGCGTTTGCGGCCGGCACTGAGGACGGGCGCGGGCTGGACGGCTTTGATGAAGGCGACCTGGCGGGCAATCCCTTCTTCACGGCGCTGGGCGGCGTTATCGCGCCAGCGCCGCAGTGGGTGCGCGATTGCCATGGCGTGAAGCCTGTGCTGCTGGCCACGGGTACGCAAGCGCCCTTCCCCTGGTCGCCTGAGGTGCTGCCGGTTTCCATCGTTCGCATCGGGCAGCTGGCGATTATTGCGGCGCCGGCTGAATTCACGATCATGGCAGGGCGGCGCGTGCGCGATACCGTGAAGGCGGCGCTGGGCGATAGCGTGCGGCACCTGGTCTTTGCTGGCTATTCGAATGCCTATTCCGGCTATGTCACCACGCCGGAGGAGTACGATGCGCAGCACTATGAAGGCGCGTCCACGCACTTCGGCAAATGGACTTTAGGGGCGTACCAGCAAAGCTTCAACGAGCTGGCGACAGCCCTGCGGCAAGGTATTCCCGCCGGCGGTAGCGCGGCCGTGCGCGACCTGGCGAATAACCAGATGTCCTTCCAGACCGGCGTGGTGCTGGACAACACCCCCATCTTCAAAAGCTTTGGCGATGTGGAGCGCCAGGCCAACGCAAGCTATGCACGCGGACAGCGCGTGGAAGTTTCGTTCTGGACGGGCCACCCCAAGAACAACCTACGCCAGAACGGCACCTTCCTCGAGGTGCAGCGCTGGGACGGCGCTGCCTGGCGCACGGTCGCGACGGATGGGGATTGGAATACCACCTACCGGTGGGAGCGCGTGGACCCTGTATGGGGAACGTCGCGCGCCGTGATTGGCTGGGAAATTCCTGCCAATGCATCGGTCGGGCAGTACCGCATCCGGCACTATGGCGATTATAAGAACGGATGGAACGGCAATGTGTATGGCTTGGCGGGAACCAGCAGGACTTTCCAGGTCAACTGAAAAGGGGGGCGCGCGGCCTGCAATTCCGCGTAAAATGGCTGCGCCCCAACATGCCAACAACACCTATGCAAAGTCCACCGCGCTATTCGATCAATCGTTCAGCCATCTTCCTGTTGCCTAAACAGCCCGTTCTGGACTGGCTGCTGCGGGTGGATCCCAACCCAATGGACATAACGTTGGAAGAGCTTCGCGAGGAGCCAGAAGTCTTCCTGGTTTCTCAAACGCTGGAAACGCACGAAGATGCTGTGCGTTGGGTCAACCAGCATTGGAGGACATTCCTGGAAAACTATCTCATGGGCTGGTTTACAGTGGAATCTATGTGGCCGAAGGCGCGTAGCAGGAAGATGCTGCATGACTGGTTCGACATACATCTTTCATCCATGGTGTGGGACCTGGGCAAGGAGGAAATCGAGATTGAGGATTGGGAGCAGGATGACGAGTGATTACGCCCCCGGCCACCCACGCCAGGGAAGCGGGCAATGACTGCGCAATTCATGGAGAACCTGGTGTACGAAGGCGTCGCCATGGCGATGTGCACCGCGCCCCTATCCGACTTCTTTGCCTTGGGTGGACGGGCTGTTCGTCTAAAACCCCGCACCAATACGGCTCTTTGGCGCGGCTACATCGGCAGTTGGGAAGTACTGGATGGCCGCCTGTACCTGGTGGGAATCAGCGCGACCATGGAGTGCGGAGGCAAAGCAACGCTGGAGCATTTCTTCCCCGGCTACCCCAAGCGCGTGTTTGCGCACTGGTTCAGCGCCGAACTGCGCGTTCCCACAGGTGAGCTACGCAAGTACGTCCATATGGGCTGGGCCAGCGAGTATGAAGACGAGATGATCGTTTCCTTGCAGCGCGGCGTTGTAACCGGCGTGAGAATGCGTTCCGGCCAGCCAGTATGGTTGAAGTCCGAACCGGATGCCAGGGTGGACCGCTCATGATGTACCTGTACTGGTATCTTGGCATCGGCGCGCTGCTTGCGATGTTTGTACACGTCCATCGGCTTGTGACGCAAAAAGAAGAAGAGCGTCTTGCATGGACAGCACTCGTTCTGTTTGCCCTTATCTGGCCATTGGGGCTGCCGCTCTTCATTGGCGAGTTGCGCAGCAAGGAGCTGGCGCCTCGCATGCGTTGCCGGGATGATTTCGCATTCGAGATTGAGCCTGGAGAACTTGGGCGCAGGGTCACAATCGAAGAGGTTGAGCAATGCGAAATGGTAGGCGATCCTTTAGGCGGGGCGCCACGCTTGCCATTCGGGCACCTCAACCACGTCTGGGAGCAGTTCAAGGCCGTGATCGAACCCGGCATGGAACTCTATACATTCAGCGCCAGTTATCCAGGCTGGGGCGGCATTAGCATGTGCACCAAGAGTGGGTACGTCATCGTTATTGATGGCGCACCAGGGCGATACCATCTGACCGAGATCATCAGCAGGCCAACTTCAGAAGATGTCCCCGCCACCAGCGACGAAGTTGCGCGCTTCCTCCAACCCGGCGCAGATTAATGAATACAGCATGAACAAATCCAATACCGTTGAACAGCGCAAGGCGCGCGAGTCAGAGCAGCGCCGCAAAGACATTATCAAGGCCGTCCGCTCACTCATTAAAACCGGCGGTGCACGCGAAATCACCTTGCGCAAGGTTGCGGAGAAGGCCGGGTTCTCAACGACCGTGGTCTACAACCTGTTCCAGAACAAGGCCACGCTGATTACGCAGGCCATGGACAGCGACTTGCTCGACCTGGTCAAGGCCATGCGCAACTCGATGGATGCCAAGCTGCCGCTGCTGGAGAACATCCGCCGCGTGGGGCGGGCGTATGTGACGTTCGGCATGCGGCATCCGGACCAGTATGCGCTGGTCTTCATGGAACGCCGTCCGCACGCGCCAGTGGAAAGCTCGCACGTTGAGCATGGCAATTCGATGCAGGATCCTTATGCGTTCGCATGCCAGCTTTTTGCCGACCTGGCCGCTACTGGGGCAATTCCCGCAGGCCAGGCGGAAGCCATGGCTCAGATTTATTGGGAGGGCTTGCATGGCATGGTGTCGCTACGCCTGGTATTTGGCGATGGTGAGGAATGGTTTCAGCATGACGAGTTTGATCGGCATTTGGATGTGCTGATTGATGTTCTGATGCGAGGAATCCTGCATCGGCATGCCTAATCTGTCACAGCGGTCAACTCCAAATGAGCGTTCCCGTCATGTCGAAGATATCAGCTTAGCACCGCAGGTCGTTCGATGGCCTTCATAAGCAACCTCTTTACCGTTATGAGTACGCTCGCTATGGCTTGGCTTGATGGCGAACGTACCGCGACATTGCGGGCAAAATGTCATGTCGCCGTCAACAGCAACGGGCTTTCCGAGAACCTTGAAGTCGCTCACGGCGCTGATAACCTTTCCACCGTGCGTGGTCTTGTCACCAAGGCGGATGATGCCGCGGCCTTTACTGTCCTTCATACAACCTCCGCAGGATATAGCACTGCATAGTTCAGCGGCGATAACTCAGCTGACCAGAGCCTGGCATTCTCGGCCGAACCGGGACCGGACCAAGCTGCGACTTCTCGCTGGGGAAAGGACGGGTATTTGCCATGGTGCTTGGCCACCACCGTTGCGGCCCAACCGACAGGGGTTTCCCCGGATGGCTGCGTATGGGGATCGTTTTCGCTTATCACGCAAAGACGCTCCACCTCAGCCGGCCAGATGGGCGGACGACAGGTCGCCAACGCCAGAACTCGTATACCCGTCAGCACCAGGAACGCTGGCATAAGAACCACACGAAATACCAAACCGGCGGAGTGGCCAAACTCATACATACAATGTAAGAAAGACTCTCGGAAATTCTCCTCCTCAGCTAAGTAAAGCATTGGCTCGGGTGTGGCTTCCGGCCCTTCATTCATATAGGAACAATAGTAATTCCATTGCGCCAAAAGGTTCTCAAGACCTTCGCTCCCTTCCCAGTCTTTACCGATCGCAAAGGCACGATCAACATTGCCTGCACCATCCAGAATATAGCCCACTATCTGGTAATTTCTAACTCCATTTTTTTTACCTGCATGAACACAAAATATGGTTTCGTCACTCCATGGAACTTCCCAAAAAATATCACCTTCGCCAGTTTTCGCAAAGAATCTTCGACGTCGCACGATAAATAACTTTTTTTGTAGCCGATGAAAGCGTAGAGTTCGGCGTGTTAGCGAAAAGAACTCATCCCGACCAAAGTAAAATGCCGCGTATCCAAAACCGAGCATCGAAAGCATCGACCAAGAAACCAGTAAAAATACGCCAGACAGATGCTTCGGATCTATTCGGCCGAGATAAAATGGCAACACCGAGAAATACAGGCCCACAAACGCGCCAACTATCGCAACCAATACGGCCGCCGCTATCCACTGCCTGGAGCAGAATGGTTGATCACAAACATCCATGTAGACTCTGTTGCGGCGAAAAATCGTCCCATCGTCCGAACAAGTCGGCCCCACTCTGCCATTGATAGGCAGACGATGATTACGCTCCCACTCAGGGACTGGTTCTCCAAGTTTTCGAGGAAAGATCCGTTCATCCATACTACCCTCCAACCGCCGCGTTAAAGCACTTGAGCTCTTCCTCCGCTGAAAGATACTTGTCCAAGTCAGCGCCAAAGTAGCATCGACTGATCCAGGTACGAAGTTCCGCACGATTCAAGTAGGGTAAAATAAGTGCACAGGCAATCGCACCCAGAAGCAAAATCCACAACGCTGGGATCGTAGTAAAGGCAAGAGCTACTAGCCCCGTGCCAACTACACCAGATACTGTATAGGTAAACGCTGTGCCATAGCGACCTTTGCTCACAGCAATGTGCGCCTTTTGGAAGTCAAAGAATGCGCCCACCAAGCCTGCTAAGGCACCAGTTACTTTCGCAAGCCCAGCGACCCTTCCCCATGTGGCGGATGTCACCTTCCAGTGTTCAAGAAGATAAAGGGAAAGCGGGTGACCAACGGACTTGGTCACCGTACTCCCGACCGTTTCTGTAGCGGTCATTAATACGCTAAGACCAGCGCCGACAGCTTTAGCCTGGGTTTCAACTCTATTAAACCGGTTGTTTTCCTCCAAGTCGTTTAACGCGAAGTAAAGGGCAACAATTTGAACTATTGCAGTAACCAAGCCCAGCCTAAAGTCTGAGGCTCCCCCGCCAGCCCGCTCCGCATCTAGGTACGGTATCTTCACTTCGCCGTTACCTTTTATAAATTGATCCGTCCCCAACCCCTTCGAATCAACATCGATCTCTAGGATGAAAACCTTCCGAGAATCACCTCGACGAGTTGTGATCGTACTGGCCGAACTGAAAATCTCAGTTCCAGCACTCTGGGCAAATGGCGTAGAAGATCTGGATGTGATTTTCGCCGCTTTCAAGACCCAGTCCAACAGATCCTGTTTCGTTTTGGCTGCTGTCCGGATAACCACTCTTCCGACAAGGGCAAGACAAATCGTAACCTTGTTGCGAACTAAGGCCGAGGTAGTATGTCGTAGCACTTCAATCAATACGTTTGCGATTGTAAGAATCAGACGATCGATAAGCTTAGCTTCCTCGCCTTTAGATACTGTTTCGAGTGCCCGCTTGTAAAGATTTAAAATTCCTTCCGTTGGAAAGTCACTCAACTTCATATGCGGGGATGTAGCATTCACAAGCTGGGTCTGATTGAACAGAATCGCCCTGCTCAACAAATTCCTCGTCTCACTAACGCTTTCAGCGCTAAGCCATGCATGGAGAAGCTCTTTGCATTGGCTAGTGCTGGCACCGTGTCCAATGCACTGCGCGAGGGATTCGCGATATGCATATCCACTCCGAATATCTTGGTCGTCATGTACGCCTTGCATCCACTCGGAAAGTTGGTCGGCCTTGAGCCAATCTCGGTGTAATGTCGCGAGCCTCGCAGCTTTCGATTCAAATTTTCGCAATGCACTGGCGTACGTCACGGGAAAGTTCTTAATTTGAACGGTTTCCAACAAAGACCTACCATCCTCAAATACGACCTCATTCCAAGCCTTTTCCACCTCCTCCTGGATAGCTTTCCCCCGCTCAGCCTCGCTTTTGTGGAAAATATTTCGCTCCTCTTTGGCAACGGCTACGCCTCGTATCACAAAAAATTCCAAGTTTGGTTTTGGACCAAGGACGTGCCTTTGTTCAGCATTGAGTCGAGCCTTGTCTCTGACTCCCGCTTCCAGCGATTCCAGCAGATTGAGACACACGGAGCCGCGATGTACTGATTCGTCAAAGCCAGCGTAGTCAGTCGGCAAAGTGAGTTCACTCATGTCGTTCGCTATCCCGACCGGGTCGTTGACAGCAATAACGAAACCCTTCCCGACGGCGCTACTTTTGGGGAAGATTCCTGCGAGACGGGTACGCAGATGTCGGCGCCTTGACTCTATATCAGCGGATGCTCCACTAAATCCGAAGGCAGCCTTAAAGGCCTTATCACTAGAGTTCAGGTGTGGAATGCTTTCCGCCACCGCGTTGAACTCTCCAGCATGTGCTGTAGACCCTTTCAGCAAAGCCGGCACATCAATGCACTGCATATGCAATTTCCGCCAAGCCCCATCACTAACCATTGACCTAAGCCGCTTGGTCCAGAACGTATTGGACCAACCGCACCAGATCCGCCCCACTTTGTCTGATTCAGAGTGATCTACGCAAAAGCAATTTGGAACTATCATCCTCATGGGGTTTGAGCAACTTTCCGTACCACCCGCGGTGGGCTTACCTGGTTCATATTCGTGGTCGAACTGAACAAGTAGCCCAGTTGGTTGCACAATGTATGCAGATAGCTTCTTTCTCTTTTCGTCATACACATAAAAGTACCCAGACCTGAGGGATCGCAATGCGTATTTGGCAGGGCTGATATCTTGTGGGCCACGCTCAACCCGAAAATTCTCCGGGAGGCCAGGGACGCCAGCCACTCCCGCAGGGCACGCAACGGCATACCGTACTGGGTAAAAGAATATTCCGCTCCGACTGCAGAAATTGCAGGTCTGCTTTTCCATGCTGTGCCTCATGAAAGTGAATAGCTTCTAACGCCATCTATAAGGCGCTCAAGTTCATCCTCGCTCACCGCATTGCAAAATTCAGCCCAGGCCATCCTCCCCGATGCCACCTTCGAACGAAGACCTTCCAACGAGCGGTGGTATCTGAAGGCGTCGCCATAAAGGACAAGCAGTCTTGCATACTCGGCCTGTTCAATACTGTCTTGCAGTCTTAATAAGACGGCTGCCTCGCGCATACCACTAACTAAAAGTTGCTGAACCACATGCAAATCTCGCACTTGAATGGTTCGTCTCGCGCGAATCTCGGAATGGATTCGGTGAACGATCTCACTACTCGAGATCGTCATCCATTGATCATTGCTTGGCCAAGACTGATAGGCGCGCTCTAGATGCGTGGCGCAAGACTGATGTCCCTCGATACACCACCATTGAGAAGACCAAGGAAAGGCCCAGCTCTTGATCCCATGAAATAACGCATCGCGTTGCATAGGCGTCAACACGCTGTATGCCAGCGAAAGTACGCGCGGATCGTAGTATCGCCATAACAAACGACGGCCCCCTATACTTCCGACCAGCGGCTCCGCAACTAATGCACTCAACTCATTCACCGTCAGGTCACTTGCGAACCAGGCACAGATGAATGGTGGCCGTACTTCGGAAAGCTCGCCAGAACACAAATCTTGAAAAAGCTCTCGATCCGACTCAGAGGCACGGCCCAGGTCAATTAGCCGTGGCATCAGATGTTCGCTTCTCTCCGCTCCGCAAGGCGTACATGGAAGTCCTGCCAGGGCAGCTTCCTCGACAAAATGTGGGCGGTTGGATGGTTCCAGCAGTGCATAACCATGGTCAGCCGGTGGTTGCCACGATTCTTCAAGGAGCTTCATGGCTAACTCCCACTAAGAGGGTAAGAAGCCTGGCCTGATTGCGCAGCGCTCCCAGCCTGTTTTTCGCAGCCGCTTCCTCCGGGGAAGTTCACCTTCACAGACTTCCCTTTCTTCGTCTGGTGATCAGATGCGTGCATCTCACTTTTCCCAGACGTATACCCCTTAATCCCATCCGCGTTAATCACCAGTTCGCTTCCGCCTGCGTGCAAGCGCAGCCCTTGCTTTGCCTTGAGATTTATCCAATCTGCCGTGCTAATGATCTCTACTACCTTCTTCGCTACTAGTTCAATTGCGTCCAGGTTCGACTTCATCTCAATCTTTCCGGTTGCTGCCACGATTTTCGCTCCACCACGGTTCGCAAACACGCGTACGCCCTTGGCCGAACGAATGTAGGTAATTCCTGCCGACGAAAGACGAGTCGCTTCGCTACTGCAAACATCAATGTCATTTGCAGCGCCTACCAGTATTGATTCGCCACTCGTGATTGCAACGCCAGATGACCCATTTATTGCGGTCACAGGCTCGCCGTGTTTATCCCATTGCGCCAGCACCTTCTCTATACAACCTATCTCTTTACATTCGTCGTCGTCAGCCGCATACTGCTTGGCAAGTCTCGCTAGCTGTTCCGCAACTTTCCGCGCTCCACCCAACAGCTCCATTAGTTCGGTGCGGTGAAGAGAACCACATTGTTCCCCTCCACTTTGCTCACTGGTGATGAGTACACCCGCCATACCTCGAATCGTCGCCGCTAACTCTGTCCGTAGCTCGGCCCCCGCCCCTCTACTTTCAGCCACGCCGTCCGAGCGATCAGTCGTAAGAAAACCAAGGTTAAGCTGTGTCTCCCCATGGTCGCTGGCTAGTTGTGCGCTTATCTGCTCTTTGGTGTCGTCAAACCGGAGCTGATTTCCTCGTCCGCCGTGAACCTCCCTGCTACGGAAGCCCGAGAGGTACCGGTTCCCTGGCAATTCGCCCTTCCGGCTCAGCCCAGGCGGGCTCCCTGCTTCGCTGAACACTTGACCGATAGCTACTGGCCGATCTGGGTCTCCCCCTACGAACATCACCAGCACTTCGCTTCCGATCCTCGGCAAGTGCAGTGCACCGCACTGGTAATTGATTCCTGGCCCATTTCCAGCCCAGTTGCTAGAAACTCGAACCCACGCCGAGTCCATCTCATTGTCCCGTGCGCCTGCACCTTGTGCATGGTCATGGTCTTTCTTGCGTGTCGTGCGGAACCTAATCTTCACGCGCCCCAGTTCATCGCAATACACTTCTTCACCACTTGGCCCAACGACCATTGCGCTTTGCATCGGCACGTTTGGCACCTCTGTCCGCGCATCGTAGGCAGGAACGATAGGAATGCCATGCCGCACGGCGGTAAAGCCGATTTGAATCCTGGTGTTGTAGCGTGAGTGGCCTGGCAGCGCGTGCTCGGCGTCGGCCATCCAGCGGTTTCGCGAGAAAAGGCCCTGAACCCTCTCCGCCATGGCTTGGCTCAAGTTGTTGGTGAGCGTAACCTGCATGGAGGTGACAACGAAGTCGCATTCCTTGCCGTAGTGGCTGTCGACTTCCGGGTGCCCTTCCAGCGTGAAGTACTCACCCACGCACATATCGCGCACGCTTCCCTCGCCGTAGAAGCATTTGGAGTCGAAGTCGTGGCGCTTCATGGCAAGTTCGCCGAGCTGGCAGAGGTCGTCGTAGTCGTCGCCTGCGTGCGGGGCCAGTACCTGGTAGTCATCCAGGCTGGCGGCCATGAAGTTGCCGTTTGCACCTTGGTCTGAACGGCCCTCGGCGCTGGCGAACATCAGGCCGGGAGTGCCTGGCCGCTTGTAGTCCCAGCTGAAGCGGGTCACGCTGGCCGGCTGCAGGGTTCGGACCGCGCACCATGACGTGATTGTGTCGCGTTCCTCAGTCGAGGCGTCGCGGTGATAGCGCACAACACCGGCGGCATTCGGCTGCAGGCTGTGGGGGTGGTTGAACAGCACCATCGTATGTGTGGGCGACTTGTCTTGCTCGGCGCGGAAATACCAGGCAATGCCGCGGCGCTTCAGCATGCGGCGGATGAAGGCGGCGTCCGATTCGTTGTACTGCATGGTGAATTCGCGTTGTGGGTACTTCTCGGACCGGAACAATTCATCCGTCTCGTAGCGGAAGCAGGTGCCGATGATGGGGTTGGTCGTGCGCCATTCGTCCAGGATCACCTCGACGATTTCCATCTCGTTCTTGTTGCGGAACACGCGCGTGTTGGTGCGCTTTTCCATGATGGAGAGCGCGTCGCGCATCACCAGCTGGTAGCTGGCCAGGCCGCCGTCGCTGTCGCCCGCGCTGGCTTCGGTGACAATGCCGCAGATGCTGCGCAAGTCGCCACGGTCAGTCACGATGTCGACCGCGATGGGCAGCGCGATCAGTTCCTTCAGCGGGATGAAGGCGTCCAGCGAAACGCAAAGAATGCGGTACTCCAGGCTGCCGCAAATGGCTTCGCTGCCGTGCACCTGCTGCGGCAGCAGTACGTCTTCCAGCATCTGCGTTGGGTGCGCCAGTCGCAGGCGTAAGGGACGGCTATCTGTGACCAGGTCCTTATCCAGCTGGAAGAAGCTAAGCAGGGCGCTATCCACGGCGGTCTCCGTTCGTCTGGTTGACGCGAAGGCCTATGGTGGCACGCGTAAGTTTTGCCGACGTTGAGATAGAGCAAATGCCGGCGCCGGATTGATGCTTGTCAAAGGCCCCATCCATCCCTGCTGCCTACAATCGGTTTCACATCCGATCGACTGCGCTTGGGAGCCCGCCATGGAATTCAAGGTCTTTGAGGACAAGTCCGGTGCATTCGTCTTTAACGCCCCCGGTTCGAAGGAAACGGCAGACAGGTTCGAGCTGCTGGTGGAGGCTTTTGTGGACGGGCGCATTCACCAGAAGCGCATGGCTTCCATTTGCGAGAACATGATGCGCGACTTCCCGCCGTTGCTGCGGCCCTACCACATCCTGGCCACAATCCATCTATCGAAAGGCAAGCATGCAAAGGCATTGAACACCGCGCTGCGCGGGCTTGGCGCGGTCAACGAGATGTTCCCGGATGACTTCTGCGGCCCCATTCCCTGGCACCACGACGGCAACCGCCCGTATCTGGACCTGCTGAAGACCATCCTGCTGTGCCACATCGCCAGCCGCGACTTCGGCAAGGCGGCTGAATGGTGCGGCATAGTCCAACGCGCCGATCCGGACGATAGCTGCGGTGTGCGCTTCGTCATGGGCCATGCGCTGTTGCGCTCGGGCGAGCAGGAGAAAGCGCAGGCGTGGTTTGTCGACCATGGCACCGAGTACGCGCCCTACTATTACGAGCTTGGCCTATGTCACCTGCGCGACGAGCAGTATGTGCAAGCTGCCACCGCCTTCCGGCGAGGCATTGCGATCAATCCCTATATCGCGGAGATGATCTTTAACGGCCATGTGCCCAATCCCTATGCTGTCATGCATTTCTGGGCTAACGAGATGCCGCCCCTGGCCAAGCAGTATCTGGGCTCCTATGCCGATCTTTGGGAAGAGGCCCTGGTTGAGCAGCGTTTCCTCTACTGGGTTTTCAACCATTCGCTGGTGTTACAGGAGCGCGCCCGTCTCATGGCATGCCGCGAGCGGCGTTCGATTAATACCTCACTTCCGCAACCAAAGGAACAAGTGGCTGAGTACCGCGCGCTGATCGAATCCATAGACGACCGGCTCTCCTTTGAGATCGTTCGGCGCCGGCCGAATGGCGACGGCGCTATGGAGTGGCCTTGGGAGGTCTACAACTGAATCAGGCCAGCCTGCGTGTGCCGGGCTGCGGCTCGGTGCAGTGCAGCACCAGGCCGTCTTCATTCGCTATACGCAGCTGGGCGAAGCGGTTCTCGCGCAGCTTGTCGGCCAGCGTTAGCGCCAGCAGTGCTGCCATGGTGTGTATGCTGTGCTCGCGCAAGCCGGCTTCGTCGATCACCAGCGTGTATTCGATGCCGTGCATATGCACGCGCCCCATGGGGTGATGCATCCAGGCGGTGGCTGGCTTGGCTACCAGGCGTTTCAGGCTGGCAGTGTATTTGCAGCCGCGAAGCTCTAGCATCTTGCATAGGATGGGCAGGGATACGTCTTCGCCAAGCAAGGCATCGCATAGCGCGCCGGGTTCGGACACGTCGTCGCTGGCCGCCATTCCGCGCAGGAAGCGGATGGGGAAACCGCAGCTGCCTGAGTCGCACACCAGGTCACCGGGGTACTCGCTGATTTCCTTGTTGGTGCACATCAGCTGCACGCCTATGGTTCCAGTTTTCAGGCCGGCCGGGCGCTGTTCGCGGTCTACAAACCTGAGCGCACAGCCGTCGTTGCAATCAAGTTGCCAGAACGGGCCTGGCATGGAGTGATTCGTGCCGTGGAACGGCGGTATGGCCTTTTCGCCTTCCATATCTATCCGCGTCACCTCGCCCACGCTGTAGATTTCGCATCCCGGCTTGCGCGGCACAACGGGGTAGCACTCGCTTCGTCCATCCAGCAGGATCGATTCGGCGGTCTGGGGGAAGAGGTTGACCACCGGTGTGCAGGCGAGCTGGAAGTTCTTCGCGTGCGCCTGGCGCAGGTTTGCCGCGCCGCCCGGCAGCAGGATGTGCAGCGACATCCGTCGGCAGCCGCTGGGGCAGAAGCTGGCCATTCCTTCCAGGTCCAGGTCGACGAAGCTGAATTTCTCTGGCAGCAGGTAGAGCTCCGAGAGCAGGCGCGGGCTTTGGGGGCCCGGTTCGCACGGCAGCATGGATTCACCGGCTTCGATACCAGCAGAGGCGAAGGGTGAATGGGCCAACACGCGCCATGTACCTTCAAGTTCCAGGGAGATGCACAGGCTTCGCATCAGCATCGCGTCCAGCAGCGCGGCGCGCAATGGTGGCTCGGCGTCGACAAAGATGCGCAGCTTGGGGATCGGCGGCTGGTCGAAGGCGATGCTGCTGGCGGCGGACTCGATGGTGATAATGAAATCGGAGATTGCATTGCCAGGTAGGCGCAAGGTGGCGGGCAGGTTGAGCGTGGGCTGGAACTTTGCGCTGGCGATGATGAAGGGTGTAATGGCTACGTCGTACGCGGTCGTGAACTTTTGCTCGCCGCCGCGCAGTATTGCGCCGCGCGGGATATGGCCCACGGTGGTAATTGCATGCGCGTGCAGGCTCGGTACATCTACTTGCACAATGCCGCAGGCTGGCATTGGCCTCAGATATTCCGGTTGCAGCGTTTGCAGCAGGGCCCTGTGGAACTCGCGCCGGTTCTCTTCTATGCACTTCTGCATGGAAGCATTGAGTAGGGCTACCGATTGCAGCAGGCGCTCAACTTCCGGGTCAGTGCTGGCGTCGGGTCCGAGTTCCAGCGCTTCGGCGGTGGCGGGATGGGCTTCTGCGTACTGGCGGGTGGCGTGGCGCAGGCGGCCCAGCTCTTGCTCGTAGTGCTGCAGTAGTTTGTCCATGGTCATTGGCGTATGGTGACAACGATTTTTATTCCAACCTCGCGTTCAAAACGGGCCAGGCGATATACCCACAGGTAGGTGTGTACGACCAGGCGGGAGAAAGTGTGCGCGGCCATCGGTGTGGTGATGAGCGCGCAGATGGCGAGGCTGGAGCTGGATTTGTCGTAGCTGATGTTGGAGAGCAGGATCGGCGCGCCGGCAACCACTGCGGCGACCATTGACCACCCGTCGATGCGGGTGGGGCCGATGGGGTGGCGGCCTATATGCGTGAGCAGCGTGGTGATGGAGCGGGTGGTGATGACGTGTTCTTTGAGCTCGTCTGCCAGGAACGATTCGAAGCGTCGGCCTGTATCCTTGTCGGTTGCTATGCACCAGGTGCGGATCAGCGCGAGCATCGCGCCGGCTAACACCATGAGTATTGCCACTGCCTTCCATGCTGGCGATGGCAGGGCGTACGCGGCCAGGACGATTGCGGGAGTAACGAGCATGCAGAGCGGGACGAAGAAGATGAAGACCATGGTGACCAGTGCGGTATCCAGCAAGCGCTCGGGGTTGCCGCGGCGGGAGGCCAAGCGCCACAGGTAGAGCACGCCCGCGAAGTGGGCGAGCATCAGGCAAAGCTGCAGGCGCATGCCGGTCGGGTTGAAGGAGATCGGCATGGCAAAGAGCGAGAGCAGCAGATTGCATGTGCCCCAGGACAGGGCGGAAATGTGCCAAAGATTTGGTCCGGCCTGCGCAGTGGATCTGGGATTACGCATGGTGTCACCATTAGTCAGGGCTAGCCCGACCAATGGTGGCACTTACGAGCACAGCAGCATTTGAGTTAGCACAAAGGTGCTGCTGGCTGCCTTACGGAAAATGTCCACTTTTCTTCCTGACCCCGACATGGACATTTCAGGTGAGCATGTCGGACCAGATGTTGTGGGCCCAGCTGTCGGCGTAGCGGCCTTCGAGTTCGGTGGGGCCGGGGCTGACGCCGCCGCTGCCGGGGACGACCAGCAGCGTCTTCTTCTCTGCGTTGTAGGCGTGCACGCTGGCGACGTGGATCACGTCTTTGTCGCTTACGTAGCTGTAGCAGGTGTTGGTGAGAAGGGGCGCTTGTTCGGGCGTGCGGCCGGCCAGCAGGTCTACTATCGCGGCGGCGCACACCTTGCCGTGCTGGTTGGCCATGTGGCCGGATTTCGGCATCAATGGGGAGACCTGGATGGCGTCGCCGATCACGTGGATGTTCTTGGCTTGCGTGGATTCGAACGTGGTGAAGTCTACTTCGCACCAGCGTTTGTTCATGTTGGCGAGGCCCGTTTGCGCGGCGATGGCGCCGGCTCGGTGGGGCGGGACGACGTTCAGCACGTCGGCTTTTACCTTGTCGCCCAGCTCGGATACTGCGGTGCGGGTGGCGACGTCCACTGCGGTGGTGCGGTAGCTGGGGCGGTATTCGATGATGCCGGTGTAGCGGTCCTTCCAGACCTTTTTGAACAATGGGCCTTTGCTGACCACGTCTTCGTTGGCGTCCAACAGGAGCACTTTGGATTTTGGCTTGTGCTGGCTGAAGTAGTGGGCGACCTGACAGGCGCGTTCGTATGGGCCGGGCGGGCAGCGGTAGGGAGCGGGTGGGATGGCCAGGGCGTACACCCCGCCATCGTGCATGGCTTCGAGCTGGGCGCGCAGGGCTGTGGTTTGCTGGCCCGCTTTCCAGGCGTGCAGGATCTTGTCCTGTGCGCCGGCGACGTCCATGCCGGCTACTTCGTTCCACAGGAATTCAATGCCGGGGCTGAGCACCAGGCGGTCGTAGCTGAGCACTTCTCCGCTGAGCAGTTTGATGGTGCGCTTGTCGGGGTCGATGCTGGAGGCGCTGTCGTGCAGGATTCTTACGCCGTGCCGGCGTTTCAGGGCGTCGTAGCTGCGGGTCAGGTCTTGCAGCTGGCGCGATCCGCCGAGTACCAGGTTGGAGAGGGGACAGCTGACGAAGCTGGCGTTGGGTTCGACGAGGGTGACGTCGATGCTGCCCTGGCTCCACATACGGATGTATTTGGCGGTGGTGGCGCCGCCATAGCCGCCGCCCACGACGACGACGTGCGGGCGCGCTTTGCTTGCGATGCTGGCGCAGCCCGTGGTGGCGGCCAGTATCGCGGTGGCTTGCAGGAAGTCGCGGCGTTTCATTTGGCGTCTCCTTGGCGCTGGGCGGCGAAGTAGCTTGCCAGGGCTTCCAGCTGTTCGTCGGTGTAGCCTTTGGTGAGCTGGGTCATGATCGTGGCCTGGCGCTTGCCGGCCTTGAAGTCTTTCAGGGCGGCCAGCAGCTGCTCTTTCGGCTGCCCTGCCAGGGGCGGTAGCGCATTGCCCTGGGTGGCGCCGTTGGTGCCGTGGCAGCCGGTGCAGCTGGCGGCGAGACGGGCGCCTGCCGGGATGCTGTCGGCGGCTTGGGCGGCGCTCGTTGCGGCGGCGAGGCAGGCGCTGGCTAGCGCGGTGCGGAGCGCGGCGTTGCGGGTTGCGGCGGCTGTCTTCATGGTCTGACTCCTGGCGTTTCCATCGGCATGCCTTGGGCGCGCTGGGCGAGGTAGGCTTCCAGGTCTACCAGGTCGGGGGCGCCGTAGGGCGGGACTTCGGCTCGTACTCCGCTCATGCAGTTGCGCAAGCGGCGCTGCAGGCTTCCTACGCCTTGCCATTCAAGGCGGTAGATGGGGTAGGCGTTGGCGTGGCCTTGCGGGATCGGGGCGCCGGCCAGGCGTTTGCCGGCATTGTCGTCGTGGCATTGGGCGCAGCTCAGGTTGAGCTGGCCGATGCGAGTGGTGAAGAGCTTCTGGCCACGGGCTGCGGCTTGCCTGGTTTGCTCGTCGCTCGCGGGGGACATGGGGTGGCCGCGGCTTTGCATGCCGATGTAGGCTTCCAGCGCCAGCAGGTCGGCTGTCTCGGGCTTTAACGCGGGGGCTTGCTGGGCGCTGGTGCGGCATTGGTTGATTTGCTGGCTTAGGGTGATGACCTTGCCGGCTGGGGCGGAGAAGCGCGGGAAACCGGCGGCTTTGCCGCGCATGCTCTTTGCGGCGTCGCCGTGGCAGGTGGCGCAGGATTTGCCGTTGCCGCCTTGCGGTGCGTTCTGCCAGAGTGCCTGGCCGTTGGCTACCCAGAGCATGGCGGGGTTCTGTGTGTCGTCGCGCTGCATGGCTTGGGGGGGGGGGCCCTTGTCGGCGGCGCGGGATTTTTTTGCCGCCGTTAAACGGGGGTCCGCCCGGGGGGGTCGGACCCCGTCTGTGCGGCAGCTGGTGGTGAGCAGGAGCGTTAGCAGCAGCGCGAGTATCGGCTTCATGGCTGCACCGTGAGTTGCTTGCGTTCCGTTTGGGTAAAGCTGTTGTCGCCGCTCCAGGTGAACTCCAGCGGGCCGCTTGCGCTGGCCTTGATGAAGAAGGCCAGGTAGGGGTTGGCGCTGATGGCGGGGTGCAGGTCGGCGGCGATCACTGTCTTGCCGTTGTACTTGCATTCGAAGCGGCGGATGATGTCGCGGGCAATAGGTTTGCCGTCGCTGCCAGGGCGGTAGCCGGTTTCCATGGGGTGGGCGATCAGGGCGCGTACTTCGATGATCTCGCCGGCTTTGGCGCTCGCTGGCATGTGGATCAGGGCGGTGGCCATGTCAGATTGCCTCCCCTTCTATGCAGGCGGCCAGGGTGACGATGACGTCTATCGTCTGCTGCCACCATTGGCCGTCGCTGGTGCGCGCGAGGGCGGTAATCGTCTGGCTGGTGGCGAGGCGGATGCGGGTGCTGATCTCTGCCTTGCCGCTGGCGGGTGTGAGCTGGAAGCGGACCACGTCCGGCAGCGGGTTCTTTTCGTTGAAGATGGCAATGTCGGTGACGTGGTCTTGCTCGGTCATGGGGCTTTCCACCCTTACCGTGATCGGGACTGCGTTGCCGTTGTCGATCAGCTTGGCGATGTCGATGGCGACGCGGCCTTTCTGCGGTTTGGCGTTTTGCGTGTAGGCGGCGATTGCCTGCGCCATTTCTTCCGGCGTGGCTTGGGCGGGGCGGACGATGGCCAATAGCGGCAGCGCTGCGAGCAGGCGGCGGCGGGTGGTCATTTCCTGGCCTCGCGCAGGGTGGACAGGTAGGCGACGACGTCTTCTATCTGTTGTTCACTGAGGATGGGCTTGCCGGCTTGGGCGGGCGCTACGCGGGTCAGGCCTTCCGTCTTGTTATACGAGGGCATGATTGTGTCGGGGTTGATCGCGCTGCTGTCTTTTATGCGCTGGCGCAGCTGCTCTGTTGTCCAGCGGCTTCCGGCGCCTGCCAGGTCGGGGGCGAGGTTGCCTTGGAAGCGTTCTTCGGGGATGGGGGCGCTGTGGCAGAGCAGGCAGAGGCCGACCTGGCGGTTGGCGACTATCTCGCGGCCGCGCTTGGCGTCGCCGGGGGCGGCTTGGGTTGGTTCTGCTAGCAGTGCTGTTAGCAGAAACCCGGAAACCAGTGTCAGACCCAAGGGTCTGACACTGTCTGCTCGGCGGCCGGGGGCCATCTTTTTTACGCTTTCTTCAGGCTGTGGTTCTTCAGTGGGAGGTCGCGGATTCGTTTCCCTGTGGCGGCGAAGATGGCGTTCAGTACTGCGGGGGCGGCTACGGCGATGGTGGGTTCGCCTACGCCTCCCCAGAAGCCGCCGCTGGCGACGATGTGCGTTTCGACCTTGGGCATTTCGTCCATCTTCAGAACCTGGTAGGTGTCGAAGTTGGTTTGTTCGGCGGCACCGTCCTTGATCGTGATCTCGCCGTACAGGGCGGCGCTCAGGCCGTAGACGAAACTGCCTTCCACCTGGGCTTCGATCTGCTGCGGGTTGACGGCGTGGCCTGGGTCGGTGGCGGCGACGATGCGGTGGATCTTCAGCTTGCCGTCTTTGTTCACCGATACTTCGGCCACGGCGGCGACGTAGCTGCCAAAGCCCATCGTCTGCGCGATGCCGCGATAGACGCCTTTCTTCAGCGGCTTGCCCCAGCCGGCCTTCTCGGCGACGGCGTTCAGCACGGCGAGGTGTTTCGGGCTGTCCTTCATCAGCTTGCGGCGCAACGCCAGCGGGTCTTGTTTGGTGGCGTGGGCGATCTCGTCGAGGAAGCATTCGAGGTAGATCGCGTTCTGATTCAGGTTCACGCCGCGCCAGAAGCCTGGCGGCACCGCCGGGTTGCGCATGGCGTGGTCGATCAGCAGGTTGGGGAAGGTGTAGCCGATCGATGCTTCCGGGCCGGGTGGGTTCAGGCCCTGGAAGACTGCGGGGTCTTTGCCGTCCTTGACGTTCTGCGGGAACAGCGCGGCCAGGATCGATTGGCCGGCAATGCGCATGTGCAGTGCAGTGATCTCGCCCTTGGCATCCAGGCCGGCCGTCAGCTTGCATTGGGTGACGGGGTGGTAGCGGCCGTGCTGCATGTCCTCTTCGCGCGTCCAGATCAGTTTGACCGGGGTGCCGGGCATTTCCTTGGCGATCTTCACCACCTGGGTTACCCAGTCGTGCGTGGCGCCACGGCGGCCGAAGCCTCCGCCCAGGTGCAGCTTGGTCACGTCGCATTTCGACTGCGGCAGGCCGGCCGCTTCGCTGGTGGCGGCCAGGGCGGCTTCGCCGTTCTGGGTCGGGGTCCAGACTTCGCAGCGCTCCGGCGTCCACACGGCGGTGGCGTTCATCACCTCCATCGTGGCGTGGTTCTGGTGCGGGTAGCTGTATACCGCTTCAATCCTGCGCTGGGCGCTGGCCAGGGCGGCTTTCACGTCGCCGTTCTTGTTGCCCACGGCGGCCTCCTCGACATCCAGGCCGGCCTTGATCCAGGCGGCGGTGTCCTTGCTGTTCATGCCGGCGTTGGGGCCTTTGTCCCATTCGATCGGCAGCGCATCCAGCGCGCTGCGGGCGCGCCACCAGGTGTCGGCCACCACGGCGACGGCGCTGTCGCCTACCTGCAGCACTTTCTTTACACCGGGCTTGCTGGCGATGGCGGCCGCGTCGAAGCTCTTTACCTTGCCGCCAAAGACGGGGCAGTCCTTGATCGCTGCGTTCAGCATGCCGGGCAGCTTCAGGTCCATGCCGTAGATTTGCTTGCCGGTGGTTTTGTCTACCGTATCCAGGCGCGCCATGCGTTTGCCGGCCAGCTTCCAGTCCTTCGGGTCCTTCAGCTTGATGTCGGCGGCGGCGGGCGCCTGCAGCTTGCCCGCTGCGTCGGCGACCTTACCAAAGGTCAGCGTACGGCCGGTCGGCGTGTGGGTGATCACGCTCTTCGCCGCTGTGCACTCGGCGGCTGGCACGCCCCACTGCGCGGCGGCGGCCTGCACCAGCATCATGCGCGCCGCAGCGCCGCCCTTGCGTACGTAGTCGTGCGATTCGCGCACGCCACGGCTGCCGCCGGTGGAGAAGCTGCCCCAGGCGCGGTTGCGCGCCAGCTGGCGGCCAGGGCTTGGGTATTCAGTGGTGACTTTGGCCCAGTCGCCTTCCAGCTCTTCCACCACCAGCTGCGCCAGGCCGGTCAGCGTGCCCTGGCCCATTTCGGAGCGGGCGATGCGCACCACGATTGTGTCGTCCGGCTTGACGACCACCCAGGCGTTGATTTCAGGCGCGTCGGCGGCGGCTTGCTGCGCTTGCGCGAACGGGATGTGGAAGCCGAACATCAGCCCGGCGGTGGCGCCGAGCGACTTGCCCAGGAAGCTGCGGCGGGAAGCGGAGGTCGGGGCGCTCATGCTTTGCTCCCTTCCACGATATCCAGGCCGGCCAGCTTGGCATCGCCGCCCTTGGCGATCACGTGGATCGCCTTGCGCACGCGGTTATAGGTGCCGCAGCGGCAGATATTGGTCATGGCGGCGTCGATGTCGGCGTCGGTCGGTTTCTTCTTCTGTTTCAGCAGCGCGGCGGCGGCCATGATCATGCCGGACTGGCAAAAGCCGCATTGCGGCACATCCAGCGCGGCCCAGGCCTTCTGCACCGGGTGGCTGCCATCCTTGCTCAGGCCTTCGATGGTGACGATCTTCTGGTCGGCCGTCACGGTGGAGACCGGGCGCACGCAGCTGCGGGTCGGCTCGCCGTCAATGTGCACGGTGCAGGCGCCGCATTGCGCCACGCCGCAGCCGTATTTGGTGCCGGTCAGGCCCAGCTGCTCGCGGATCACCCACAGCAGCGGGGTATCTTCTTCCGCCTCGAACTCGCGGACCTGGCCATTGACGTTCAATTTCATTTCCTGCCTCCGGGGATGTGGGTGGGATGTTGGGGGATATGAACTCGCGTGATCTTACTCCCGTTTTGCCAACTCGTACTCGTTTGGACAATTTTGACTTAGGTCAAAGATTTTGCTGCGTCGCGTCAATAGACTTTCACTTATCGAATATCGATGACCACATGAAAGAGGTAGTGAAATGAAGAAAGCGATTCTGGCAGTTATCCTGGGTGGCCTGGCACTGAATGCAATGGCGGTCGACAATCCATGGCAAGTGCGCGCACGTGCCGTGCACATCAACCCGGCGGACAAGTCTGATCCGGTAGGCGGCACCGGCGCATCCGACCGCATCGGCGTCAGCGACAAGACCATTCCGGAAGTGGATATCAGCTATTTCGTCACCCCGAACATCTCGGCCGAGCTGGTGCTGACCTATCCGCAGAAGCATGACGTGTACCTGGATGGCAAAACCATCGGCACCTTCAAGCACCTGCCGCCGACCCTGCTGGCGCAGTACCACTTCAGCCCAGCTTCGCAGCTGAGCCCGTACGTTGGCGTCGGTGTGAACTGGACCACCTTCTCCAAGAACAAGATCCTGAACGGTACCGGCAGCCTGGAGCACGACAGCTTCGGCCTGGCCCTGCAAGCGGGCGTGGATTACAAGCTGGACAAGAACTGGTCGCTCAACCTGGACATCAAGAAAGTGCAGATCCGCAGCGACGTGATGATTTCCGGCGCCAAGGTCTCCAAGGCCAAGGTTGATCCGGTACTGCTGGGCGTAGGCGTCGGCTACCGCTTCTAATTGTTGAACAGACCGCCCTGCACTTCCGCGCGCAGCTCCTGGGCCAGCGCGCGGCGGCGCGGGTCGGTGGCGAAGTAGCCGATATCCACCGCCACGCCTTTCGATTCCAGATGGATCAGATCGCTGGGATGCTCCGGCATCTGCAGCCGCAGGAAGTAGAGTTCCAGCTGCGTCACGCTGGTCTTGCCGGCTGAGACTTGCTCCACCAACAACTTACCGTTGCCCAGGACGATGTGTTCATAGTCCGTCGCATGGCGCGCGTAATACAGGAAAGCCGCCGCCACCGCCGTCATTTCCAGCGCGGTAAACAGCAGCACCTGCCACATTCCCACCAGCACGAAGCCGGTTGCCACTGCAAACGAGAGCAGGCACAGCACGCCATAAGCCGCCCCCATCTGCTGGGGCGACAAAGAGCAATTGCGCCGCAGAAGCCATTCCCTGCGTTCACTGAGCAAGTCCCGGTTCATGCAAACATTTTAGTCACAACTCCCCGCCAAAGGCAAAATGTCCACTTTGGGGTCAGGAAGAAACCGGGACATGCTCTGGGAGAATGTCCCGGTTTCTTCCTGACCCCAAAGTGGACATTTGTTGCTCGCGGGGCAGGGTGAAGATGAAGGTCGAGCCTTCGCGGGGTTTGCTGCGCACTGTCAGCGTGCCGCCGTGGGCTTCGGCCAGCTGGCGCGAGATGTACAGGCCCAGGCCCAGACCGGCGGGGACGTTGTTGCCTTTGCCGCGCTCGAAGGGGTCGAAAATCTTGGGCAGCACCTCGTCGGGGATGCCGTCGCCCTGGTCGATCACTTCAATGCGCGCGCTTTCGCTGTCGGCATGCAGGCGCACATCGACCGGCTTGCCGCCGCCGTAACGCAGGGCGTTGGTGATCAGGTTGACGATCACCTGTTCTATGCGGAATTCGTCCCAGCAGCCCGCCACCGGCTGTACGATCGCCAGCCGCAGCTCGCTGTGCATGTCGCTGGCCTGGTGCGACAGGTCGCCCACCACGCGCTGCAGCAGCGCTTCCAGGTCCACCCGCCCGGGCCGGATCGAGAGCTTGCCGCTGCGGATGCGCGATACATCGAGCATGTCGTCGATCAGCCGCACCATGGCGTGGATCTGCCGCATGTCGCGCGCCACCATGCGTTCCAGCTGCGCCGGGGCGAAGTGGTCCATATTGCCGCGCTCCAGCTGCAGCTTGCGCATCTGCGCTTCCAGGTACAGCGTGTTGAGCGGCGTGCGCAGCTCGTGCGCCACCATGGACATGAACTGGTCGCGCACCTTCAGCGCGTGCTCCAGCTCCTGCCGCACGGCGTCCAGCTCGCGCACGGTGGCGTCGCGCTGCTCCACCATCTGCCGCACCTCCTGCTTCTGCCGGAACAGGTCGACGAAAACATTCACCTTGCTTTTCACCGCATCGGGGTCGAGCGGCTTATACAGGAAATCGACTGCGCCCGCCTCGTAGCCTTTGAAGGCGTAATTCAGCTCCTTGCCGGCCGCGCTCACGAAGACGATCGGGATATGGCGGGTCTTGCCGGTGCCGCGCATCAGCTCCGCCAGCTGGAAGCCGTCCAGGCCGGGCATCTGCACATCGATGATCGCCAGCGCGAACTCGTGCTCCAGCAGCAGCGCCAGGGCTTCGTCGCCGTTGCGCGCCTGGTGGATCACGCGGTCGTCGGCGCGCACCAGGGCGCTCAGCGCGCGCAGGTTTTCCGGTAAGTCGTCTACCAGCAGGACATTGGTGCTTTCCATCAGTGCTTCTCCAGCATGAGCAATAGCTGCTTGATTTGTTCCAGCGGCAGCACCAGGTCGGGCTGGCGCGCGCGTATCGCCTCCGCCGGCATGGTGCCGGCATTGGCCTCCTCCGGGTCCTGCACCACGGTCATGCCGCCTGCCCTGCCGATTGTGGCCATGCCCGCGGCGCCGTCTTCATTGGCGCCCGTAAGCAGGACTCCCACCAGGCCGGCGCCATAGACATCCGCCGCGCTCTCCATCGTGACATCGATGGCGGGGCGGGCAAAGTGCAGCGGCGCGTCGCAGCTGAGCGCGAAGCTGCGCTCCTTCTCAAGCAGCAGGTGGTAGCCGGCTGGTGCAAAGTAGAGAGTACCCGCAACGAGGTCTTCCTTGTCGCCCGCTTCGCGTACAGGTAGCGCGACGCGCTGCTGGAACACGTCCACCAGCTGGTTCGGCCTACCACTTCTCACATGCAGGACGACGACTATCGGTAAGCGGTAGCCCTGCGGCAGGGCGGGCAGCAACTGCAGCAGCGCGTTCACGCCGCCGGCCGAGGCGCCGATCACCACCGCCTCGATGCTGCGGCCGCGTATGGCCAGTTCGAGCGAGGGCTGGCTGTCCATTATCTTTTCCGGAATACGCGTTCGCGCTTGGCGAGGGCTTCGAACCGCGTGCCGTAGCTGGAATAGTCGATGCTCTCCTTGCTGCCCAGGCCCAGGAAGCCGCGGTGGCACAGCGATTCATGGAACAGGCCAAGCGCCCGTTCCTGCAGCTTCTTGTTGAAGTAGATCAGCACATTGCGGCAGCTGATGAACTGCGTTTCGGCGAACACGGCGTCGGTGGCCAGGCTATGGTCGGCGAACGTCACGTTTTCGCACAGCGAGCGGTCGAACAGGGCGGCGTTGTAGGCGGCGGTGTAATAGTCGGAGAAGGCGCGCTTGCCGCCCGCCGCCTGGTAGTTGGCGGTGTAGGTGCGCATGCTCTCCAGCGGGAACACGCCCTTGCGCGCTTTCTCCAGCGATTCGGGATTGATGTCGGTGGCGTAGACGATGCTGCGCTCCAGCAGCCCTTCCTCCTTCAGCAGGATGGCCAGCGAATAGACTTCTTCGCCGGTGCTGCAGCCGGCCACCCAGATCTTCAGCGAGGGGTAGGTGCCGAGCACCGGCATCACATGCTCGCGCAGGGCGATGTAGTAGCCGGGGTCGCGGAACATCTCGGTGACGGGGATGGTGATGTACTGCAGCAGCTGGCTGAAGGCGCGCGGTTCGTGCAGCACACGCGACTGCAGCTGCGATACCGTGCCGCAGCCCATTTCGCGCATGGCATGCAGCACGCGGCGCTTTTGCGAGGCGCCGGTATAGTCGCGGAAATCGTAGCTGTACTTGAGGAAGATGGCTTCCATCAGCACGCGCAGCTCGATGTCGATGCTGCTGATCGGGGCGCCGTCGCTCATCACACGGTGTCCAGCGCCGGCATCCACACCCGCAGCAGCGAATACAGGCGGGACAGGTCGATCGGTTTGGCCAGGTAATCATTGGCGCCGGCGGCCAGGCATTGCTCCTGGTCGTCCTTCATGGCCTTGGCGGTGATGGCAATGACGGGCAGGCGCGTGAAGCGCGGGTCGGCGCGCAGGCGGCGCGTGGCTTCCAGGCCGTCCATCCCGGGCATCATGATGTCCATCAGCACCAGGTCGATGTCGGGCACGGCGTCAAGCTTGTCCAGCGCTTCCTGGCCGTTGCGCGCGATTTCCACGGCGGCGCCCTTCTGCTCGATGGCGCTGGTCAGGGCGAAGATGTTGCGCACGTCGTCGTCCACCAGCAGGATGCGGCGGCCTTCGAACACCCTGTCGCGGCTGCGCACGGCCTTCAGCATGGTCTGCCGCTCGCTGGAGAGCTGGGATTCGACTTTGTGCAGGAACAGCGTGACTTCGTCCAGCAGGCGCTCCGGCGAGCGCGCGCCTTTGATGATGATGGAGCGCGAATACTTGGACAGCTCGGCCTCTTCGGCGCGCGTCATGCTGCGCCCCGTGTAGACGATCACCGGCGGGAAGCTGGCGATCTCCTGCTGCGACATTTCCTTCAGCAGTTCGCTGCCCTGCATGTCGGGCAGCTTCAGGTCCATGATCATGCAGTCGAAGACGGTGGCGCGCAGCTGCTGCAGCGCTTCAGCGCCGCTGGCGACGGCGCTGATGGCGATGTCTTCATCCTCAATCAGCTTGACCATGCTTTCGCGCTGCAGCGCGTCGTCTTCCACCAGCAGTATGTGCTTGATCTTCTGCGTGAAGCGGCGCTCCAGGCGGTCGAAGACGGCGAGCAGGTCTTCGCGCCGGGCCGGCTTGCGGGCATAGCCGATGGCGCCCAGGTGCAGCGCCGCTTCGCCGCTGTCGGCGGCGCTGATCACATGTACCGGGATGTGGCGCGTCTGCGGGTTGTCCTTCATGACCTGCAGCACCGACAGGCCGGAGCGGTCGGGCAGGCGGATGTCGAGCAGCACGGCTTGCGGCTGGCGCTCGGCGGCCAGCTGCAGGCCCTCTTCCGCAGTCAATGCCACCAGGGCGCGATAGCCAGCTTCGTGCGCCAGGTCGTACAGGATGTGGGCGAAGGCGGGATCGTCTTCCACGATCAGCACGACGCGTTCGGGCGGCGGCGGCACGTCGCGGTCATCGGCGAAGGGCTGGGCGACGGGCGCGCCCCCGGCCTGGACTGCGGCGGGCGCGCCGCTGGCTGGCTTCACGGCGGCCGGGGCGGCCCGAGCAGCCGGCGCCGCAGCCGCGCTGGCGCTCTGACGGGGAGCAATCGCCCACTGCGTCGGCAGCGAGAGGGTGAAGGTACTGCCCTGCCCCGGTATGCTGGCCAGCGTGATCTCGCCGCCCAGCAGCCGTGCCAGGTCGCGCGAAATCGACAGCCCCAGGCCGGTGCCGCCATAGCGCCGGCTGGCCGTGCCGTCGGCCTGCTGGAAGGCTTCAAAGATGGCCTCATGCTGCTCCTCGCGCACGCCGACGCCGGTGTCGATCACGGCAAACTGCAGCAGGCCCGAGGCGCCCGGCGACACGCGCAGGATCACTTTGCCGCGGTCGGTGAATTTGATCGCGTTCGACAGCAGGTTCTTGAGGATCTGCTCCAGGCGCTGGCGGTCGGTGTACACGGTCTGCGGCAGGCCGGGCGCCAGGTCGAGCACCAGGTCGAGCTGCTTGTCCCGCGCCTGCGGCAGGAAGATATCGGCCAGGCCTTCGACCAGGCCGGCCAGCGGCACATCCTCCGGCGCCAGTTCCAGCTTGCCCGCCTCCACCTTGGAGATATCGAGGATATCGTTAATCAGCGTCAGCAAGTCATTGCCGGCGGTGTAAATGGTCTGGGCAAAGCGCACCTGCTCCTCGTTCAGGTTGCCCTGCGCGTTCTGCGCCAGCAGCCGTGCCAGGATCAGGGAGCTGTTCAGCGGCGTGCGCAGCTCATGCGACATATTGGCCAGGAACTGCGACTTGTATTCGCTGGCCCGCTCCAGGTCGTGGGCGCGCGCCTCCACCTCGGCGCGCGCGGCGGCCAGCGCGGCATTGCGCTGGTCCAGCAGCGCGGTTTGCGCCGCCAGTTTTGCGTTGCTCTGCTCCAGCTCCACCTTCTGCGCTTCCAGGCTGGCTTGCGAACGTTCCAGCACGCGCGACTGCTCTTCCAGTTCTTCATTGGCGGTGCGCAGCTCCTCCTGCTGCACCTGCAGCTCCTCGTTCAGCGACTGCGTTTCGGCCAGCGCCTCCGTCAGGCGCTGGCGCGCCAGCGTGGTCTCGATCGCCGTGCCGATGTTGCCCGCCACCAGTTCCAGGAAATCCAGCTCGCGCTGCCCCACCTCGCGCAGGAAGCCCAGTTCCACCACGCCGTTCACGTGCCCGTCGCTATGCACCGGCAACAGCACCAGCTGCTGCGGCATGCCCTCGCCCAGCGATGATGAAACCTTGATGTAGCCCTGCGGCAGCTGCGCCAGGTGCAGCGTGCGCCGCGCTTGCGCCGCCTGGCCCACCAGGCCCTCGCCCGCCCGCAAATGGCGTCCGGCCTCCTCCGCCTGCGCCGACAGGCCATAACTGGCGCTGCGTTCGAGCGCGCCATCCGGCTGCACCACATAAAAGGTGGCCACCGCTACCTGCAGGTACTCGGCCAGGAATTGCAGCAGCGTGGAGGACAGCAAGGGCAGCGCCATCTGCCCGATGCCCTGCTCCGCCAGCTGGCCCTGGCCGGCGCGCAGCCAGGCCTGGTGCTGCAACTGGGCGGCATGGGCGTGCTGCTCGTCCAGCACCTCGCGGTAGGTGCCGGCCAGGCGCAGCAAGTCGCGCCGCCCCGACCATGCCAGCAGGGCACTGACGCTCAGGCCCGCCGTCAGGAAAATGCCGATGGTCCAGAAGGCCATGGCGCGCGCGGCCTCGCTGCGTTCGGCACGCAGCTTCTCCTGCTGCGCAATGAAGGCGCGGAACTGCTCGCGCAGCTCGTCGAACGGCAGCTTGCCGTCGCCGCGCTTTACCATGGCCAGGTAATCGCCCTGCTGGCGGCGCGCGGCGATCATCTGGTCGGCGGCGCGCAGCCACTCCCTGTGCTGGGCGCGGATCTGGCGCAGGCGCTCGGCCTGCTGCGCGTCCCCCTGCACCAGTTCGGACAGCGCGTCCGTGGTGCTGTCGAAGCGCGGCCGGGCTGCGACATAGGGCGCCAGGAAGGCGTCATCGCCCGTCAGCAGGAAGCCGCGCATGCCGCTTTCCATATCCACCGTCAGCCGGCGCAATTCCTGCGCGGTGCCGATGGCGCGCTCGGTCGCCTCGGCGGCCGTCCAGGTGTTTACCAGGTAGCCAAACAGGGCGACGAAAATCACGGATGCGGCGATACCGCCCAGCAGCGGCGTTTTCACGTTGCGGGTCAGGAGGCGGCGGAATCCCGGGTCATCGATGGTCGAGCTGAACGGCATGGCACCTTGTCGATTCGTCATCAAGAGGCCCCAGTGTATCCCAGCCGCCGAGCTGCGTATGTTTCGCGGCAATCGTGCGCGAGGGCTATAATCGATTGCAAACCAATTACTGTCTATCGCCCATGCGCAAGATCCTGACTGTGGCGCCGGTCCTCCTGCTGGCTGGCTGCGTTAATGATTCTGCAACCTTCTATGCCGACCCGACGCGCGAGCATACGCTGACGGTACGCCGGCAGCAGGAGTACTTCTGGAAAGAGGACGCCCAGTACACGCTGATGGCGGCGCGCCTGCCCGACTGCCAGCGCGCGATCCCGCTGGGCGAAATGCCGCTGGAAGACCTTGATTTCGAGCTGTTCGCCAGCGGCGACAATGTCTGGAGCCTGCGCGCCGGGAAGTATGTCTGGCAGATCGAGACCCAGGGCTGCTCGCTGGTCGCGGAGGGCGGCAATACGGTCGCCACCGGCGATAAGCTGGGCACCTTCGCCATCGGCAGCAAGAAGGAAAAGCTGCGCTTCGACGCCGAGGCGGCGCCGGCCGCACCTGCCGCACCCGCTGCACCCGCTGCACCCGCTACACCCGCTGCACCCGCGCCGGTGGCCGACCCGGCGGCAGCCCCGCCGCCCGGCCAGTAAAACCGCCCCGCCTCAGGCCAGGTCGATCACCACTTTTCCTGCCGCCTGGCCCGCCGCCAGGTGGGCATGCGCCGCGTTCGCGTCCGCCAGCGTGAAATGCTGCGGATCGAGCCGCACCGACAGGTGCCCCGCATCCGCCAGGCGCGCCGCCTCGCGCAGGATCGCACCGTGCGCCGCCCGCCCCTGGCCCGTCAGCAGCGGGATCAGGGTAAAGACGCCGGAATAGGTCGCGGCGCGGAACGACAGCGGCGCCAGCGCATGGTTGCCCCAGCCAAGGCAGCTCACCACATGGCCGCCATACTGCCGCACCGCCTTGAACGACGCATCCAGCATGGCCCCGCCGAGCGTGTCGTACACGATATCGAAATCGCCGCCGCCGGCTTGTTCAACGAAGCGCGCGCCGAGCTGCTCGATCAGCTCGCGCTGCGCCGCGCGGCCGGTCGCCGATACCTGCGCGCCGCGCGCCAGCGCCAGCTGCACGGCGGCGCTCCCTACACCGCCCGCACCGCCCTGCACCAGCACCGATTGCCCCGGCCGGACCTGCGCGCGGTCCACCAGGCCCTCCCAGGCCGTGATGAAGGCCAGCGGCAGGACCGCCGCCTCGCGCAGGCTCAGCGAACGCGGGGCGTGCGCCAGCAGGTCGGCATCCACTGCCGCATACTCGGCCAGCGAGCCCTGTACGCCGCCCACGCCGCCGGTCATGCCGAACACCCGGTCGCCCGGCGCGAAGCCCGTTACGCCGGCGCCCACCGCTTCCACTATCCCCGCCATATCGATGCCCAGTACCGCCGGCAGCGGCATGCGCGCATGTTCGGCGCGGCCGGCCGCGATCTTCAGGTCAAGCGGATTGACGCCGCTGGCATGGATGCGCACCAGTACCTGTCCGGGTCCGGCTACCGGCTGCGGCAACTCGCCGAGGGACAGCGGCTCTCCCGCTGCATGAAGGACCATTGCTTTCATGATGACTCCTGTGTGTTGGATGGAGTCCAGTGTAGGCACTGCCGCCGGGCGGAAAAACAGGGCTGGCATGCAAACAGAATCCATGGATTGTGGATAATGGCGGTATGGACAGACTGGATGCCTTGCGCGTGTTCTGCGCGGTGGTCGAAGCAGGCGGCTTTTCGCGCGCAGCGGAGAAGCTGGGCCTTTCCACGTCCTCGGTCACAGCCCAGGTCAGCGCGCTGGAAGCGCTTTTCCACGTCAAGCTGCTGAACCGCACTACGCGCAGCATGTCGCTGACCGGCGAGGGGCGCGAATGCTACGAACAGGCGCAGCGCATGCTCGCCGGCATGGAAGAACTGGAAGCCAGCCTGCAAGGGGCGGCGCAGCAGCCGCGCGGCGTGCTGCGGGTGAACATGCCCGGCCTGGTGTCGCGGCTGTACGTCGCCCCGGCGCTGCCGCGTTTCCTGGCGCAGCACCCAGGCATCACGCTGCAAGCCAGCGCCAGCGACCGCATGCTCGATATGGTGGAAGAAGGCTACGACGTGCTGCTGCGCCTGGGCGATATCGGCGACGCGCGCCTGGTGGCGCGCCCGCTGCTGCCGACCACTTTTATCTGCTGCGCGGCGCCGGCCTTTATTGAGCGCCACGGCACGCCCGCCACGCCGCAGGAGCTGGCGGGTTTCGACTGCCTGCACTTCATCCTGCCGCGCGCGCGCCGCCTGCGCGAATGGCAGTTCGCCGGCGGGCTGGCCTTCACGCCGCCGGCGCGCGCCGCCTTCGACCACGTGGATTCCCTGCTCGAAGCCTGCAAGGCCGGCGCCGGCATTGGGCAATTCCTGTCGCTGTCGGTACAGGCGGAGCTGCGCAGCGGCGCACTGCTGCCGCTGCTCGCCGCGCACCAGGCGCCGGGGCCGACGCTGACCGCCCTGTTCCAGCAGCGGCAGCAGCGGGCGGCCAAGGTAAAGGCTTTCGTCGACTTCCTGGCCGACCTGTTCGGCCAGCCTTAGGCCGCCTTCTCGCTGTCCAGGTGCGACAGCTGGTAGTCGTTGTAGCGGCCACCGGCAGCGGCGCCGTGCGGGATGATCAGGTCCAGCGCGGCCAGGTCGGCCTGCAGCAAGTCCGCATCCAGCGCGCCCAGCGCCTCCTGCAAGCGCTGGCGGGTGCGGGCGCCGACCAGCGGCACGATATCGGTGCCCTGCGCCATGACCCAGGCAATCGCCAGCTGCGCCATGCTGATGCCCTTGGCTTGCGCCACCGCCCGCATGCGCTCCACCAGCGCGAGGTTGTGCTGCAGGTTCTCGCCCTGGAAGCGCGGCGAATACTGGCCGCGGAAATCCCGCTCGCCTTCGCGCTGCGCGCTCCAGTGCCCGCTGATCAAGCCGCGCGACAGCACGCCGTAGGCGGTGATACCCACGCCCAGCTCGCGCGCCGTCTGCAGCAGGCCGTTCTCGATGCCGCGCGAGATCATGGAGTACTCGATCTGCACGTCCACAATCGGGTGCACGGCGTGCGCCCGGCGCAGCGTCTCCGCATTCACTTCGGACAGGCCGATATGCCGCACATGCCCCTTGCGCACCAGTTCCGCAATGGCGCCCACGGTGTCCTCGATCGGGGTCGATGGATCGACTCGCGACGGGCGGTAGATATCGATGTAGTCGGTGCCCAGGCGGCGCAGCGAGTAGGCGGCGAAATTGGCCACCGACTGCGGCCGCGCGTCATAGCCGATAAAGCCGCCGTCCGGATCGCGCACGGCGCCGAACTTCACGCTCACCTGCACCTGCCCGCGCGGCACGCTGCGCAGCGCCTCGCCCAGCAGCATTTCATTGTGGCCCATGCCGTAGAAATCGCCGGTATCGAGCAGGGTGACGCCGGCGTCCAGCGCGGCGGCGATGGTGGCCAGGCTCTCGGCGCGGTCGGCCGGGCCGTACAGGTCGGACATGCCCATCAGGCCCAGTCCAAGCTGGGAGGTGTGCAGGCCGGTGCTGCCAAGTTTGCGGTGTTCCATGAGAAGACTCCAGTGAGGGTTTCGACAGGAACCATTGTGCTATTATCGAATCCAACAATAAATGCGGCTTTCGCTACATCTTTATTCGATAAAGCATAACAATGGACCAGCTGAAATCGATGCAGGTCTTCCTGGCGGTGGCCGACAGCAAAAGCTTCACCCAGGCCGCCGAGCAGCTCGACCTGCCGCGCCCCACCGTCACCAATGCCGTGCAGGCCATCGAGCAGCGGCTCGGCGTGCGCCTGCTCCAGCGCACCACGCGCAAAGTCAGCCTGACCGTGGAAGGCCAGCTGTACGTTGAACGCTGCCGCGCCCTGCTGAACGACCTGGAAGACATCAACGCCCTCTTCCTCTCAAGCGGCCGCAAACCGTCCGGCACCATCCGCGTCGACCTGCCGGAACGCATCGCGCGCCTGAGCGTCATCCCCGCCCTGCCCGGCTTCTTCCAGCGCTACCCCGAAATCAAGGTCCGCGTCGGCGCCAACGACCGCATGGCCGACCTGGTGGGCGAAGGCATCGACTGCGCCGTGCGCGCCGGCGTGCTGCGCGACTCCACCCTGATCGCACGCCCCCTCGGCGCCATGGAACAGGTCAACGTCGCCGCGCCCGCCTACCTGGCCGCGCACGGCACGCCGCACACGCTGGACGACCTGCGCGAGCACTGGGCGGTCAACTACTTCTCCAGCCAGACCGGGCGCGACCTGCCGTGGGAATACGTGGTGGACGGAGAAGTGCGCACGCTGCCGGTGCGCAGCCGCGTCTCGGTGGGGAGTTCGGAAGCCTATCTCGGCGCCTGCCTGGCCGGCATCGGGTTGGCGCAGATCCCGCGCCCCGGCATCGAGCCGCTGCTGGCGGCGGGCGAGCTGGTGGAAGTGCTGCCGCAATGGCGCCCCGCGCCGCTGCCGGTCTCCATCATCTACTCCCACAACCGCCACCTGTCGCCGCGCGTGCGCGTCTTCGTCGACTGGCTGGCGGAAATCCTGCAACTCAGCTGATTTGATCCGCCGCAAACGGCGGATACCGCCGTCCGGCTAAGCTACCCTCTTTAGCGTGGCAGGGGCCAGCCCAATGAAGATCCTGATATTGATCGCAGCCGGCCTGGCGGATGGCGCGGGCGGCGTCGTGAATTGCCCGCCGCTTGTCGAAATCGAGCAGAAAGTCGTCGCAGTCGAGGGCTGGAGCGCGCACGAGGCGCAAACTCCGCACAGGTTCTACTTCGCGCAGTTCAGCGACGGTCCGCCGTCCCGCCAGGCGACATTGATGTACGACAGGGAGTCGCGTTCGGGCAAGCACAAGCTTCTGCACTACCGGTTCACGGCAGCGCAGGAACCCTGGCTGGTCTGCTCCTACACCGGTACCAACGCGATATTGGCGCGCAGGCTGGCGCCAGGGACGCGCGCATGCAGCGTCACGCTGGACCATGCGCGAAATTTCGAGACCGTGAAACGAATCAGCTGCGAGGAATGACCTCGATGCCAGGCAGCTGCTTGCTGTATTTTTCCAGCGCAGCGTTGATGGCGTCGAGCGAGATGGTGTAGAGGTAATCGAGTTCGGTCTCGCCCGAGCGCACGGCGCCAAAGCGCTCGTGGAACTGCCACACCGACTCATTGCCCTTGCGGACATCGAAGTGGCATTGGGTGAAGCCGAGCGTCAGCGCAAAGCGGTACACCATCAGCGCCGACTCGTAGGCGAAGCCGCTCGGGCGGCCTTCGCGCAGGATCCAGGAACCCCAGCAGAACGAATCGCCCTGCTGGTCATACAGCCTGACGGTGCCGTAACGCTCGCCGTTCTTGTCTTCGATGATGAAGTAGACCTGGCTGTTGTCGCCGGCATACTTGGCCAGCCAGGCCTTCTGCGCCGCCACATCGTTTGCGGTGGCGGACAGGAAGCGGCCCTTCACCGGGTCGGTGCGCAGGCCCAGGATGAACTCCGCATCGTCCACCGTGGCATCGCGCAGCACCACGGTCTTGCCGATTACCTTGGCTGGTTTGACAAAGCTCGCTGTCATAGCTTCTCCCTCAGGGTTGCTGCCAGCGGTAGGTCCTGCGGCAGCTTGGCCAGCAGCTTCTGCGCTTGCGACAGGTTACGTTGCTCGAACGCGTCCGGCGCGGCGGCGAAGTCCTGCGCCAGGCCGGCGGCAGCGGCTTCGATGCGCGCCGTATCGCCCGGCGTGGTGTCCACCAGCGCCAGCAGATAGGTCGTGCCCCACTGGATGCGGGTGGCCGGACCCACGGCAGCGCGCCAGGCCTGCTCATACCAGTTCAGCATGCCCGGCAGGTCGCCGCGCCGCTTGGCCGACGAAGCAAGGCTCAGCATGAAGTAGTACGGCGAATGCGAACCAGCCAGCGAAGCTTGCAGCAGCGCCTCCGCTTCGGCCGGCAGGCCGGCATCGTTCAGCGCGCTGACGGCGGTATTCACCAGCGTGTGACGGCCGTACTTGTCGTCCACCAGCGCCAGCGCCTGCTCGATACGGGTCCGCACCAGTTGCGGCAGGCTGGCATCGGCATGGCCCAGGCGCGCCATGCGCATTTGCAGGCGCACGGCGGTCAGGCGGTCCGGCGCCGACAGCCACATGTCTTCCGCCCACACATGCGCGGCCTTGGCCATGGCGGCCGCCAGTTCGGCGTGGCGGGCCGGCGCGGCGCGCACCAGCTGGTGGCCGCTGTTGCCGAAGATGTCCATATTGGCGCGCGCAACACGCGCATCGGCCAGCACGGACAGCAGGAATTCAGGCGACGCCGCATCGGCCACGCGGCCGGCCTGCGCCACCAGCGCGTGCAGGCGCAGGCGCGTTGCCGCATCCTCCACCTGGCGCGCGGCAGCCGGCGCCTCGCCCGTCACCGCGGCGCTGGCCAGCTGCGCCAGCGTGGCCAGGGTCACGCCCAGGTCGCGCCCTTGCAGCAGCACGCCTTCGTCGGTATCCCAGGAATAATTCGACAGCAGCGTCCATTCGGACGGCGCCAGGGTGCGCGTGCCTTCCAGCGCGGCGGCCATCGACTCGCCGGCCGACTTGCCGGCAAAGCGCGCCGCCATCAGGGCTTCGCCAAACAGTTCGCCATCGAGTTCGCACGGCAGGCGCGTGATTTCGCTGCCATCCGGACGGTACATCACCATGGTCGGATAGCTGCGCAGCTTCAGGCGCGCGGCCAGGGCCTGCGCGTTCGGGCTGTCGCCATCGACCTGGATCGCCAGCATGCTTTGCAGCTGGGCGGGGAACTCCTCGCGGCCGAAGATCTCGTACTTGACCCGGTTGCACGGCGGGCACCACGCAGCGCCCCAATACAGGAACAGGGAACGGCCAGCCTCGCGTGCCGCAGCCAGGGCAGCGTCAAAGCCGCCTTCGAACCACTCGATCGCGTCCGCCATGGATCAGGACTCGCGCGCCAGGGCCAGGAACTCGGTGCGCATGGCCAGGTTAGGCTGCAGCTCGCCCAGCATGGCGGACGTCACCGTCTCTTCGCCGGCGGTGCGGATGCCGCGCGACTCCATGCACAGGTGGCGGCACTTCACCACCACGCCCACCGCCTTCGGCTCCAGCACGTCCATCAGCGCCTCGGCGATCTGCATGGTCATGCGCTCCTGCACCTGCAGGCGCTTGGAGAACACGTCCACCAGGCGGGTCAGCTTGGACAGGCCGACGATCTTGCCGTTCGGGACATAGCCCACGGTGGCCTTGCCGAAGAACGGCGCCAGGTGGTGCTCGCAATGGCTGTACACGGGGATGTTCTTCACGACGATCAGCTCGTTGTACTGCTCCGCGCCGTCCTCGAAAGCCTTCAGCACTTCAGCCGGGTCCTGGCCATAGCCCGAAACCCAGTGCTTCCACGCCTTGTGCACGCGGTGCGGGGTTTCGACCAGGCCCGGGCGGTCCGGGTCCTCGCCCAGGTGCTCCAGCAGGCGGCGCCAGTCGGCTTCGGTGAATACTTCTTTCGTCATGATGTCAGGACCGTGAAAAGTTGAATCTAATCCACCAGTATACAGCGAAAAAAAATTCGGGGTCAGGTCTGACAATCGGACATTTTTCGCAGAAAAATGTCCGATTGTCAGACCTGACCCCGAATTTTCACGGCCGGTTGGCGGCCAGGAGCTCGCTGGCGATGGACACGGTGTGCGACAGCGTGGGCCATTCGTCGCCGGGGCCGAACCAGCGCGCTTCGCTGATCTCGTTGGGGTCGGTGACGATCTCGCCATCGAGGTATTCGGCGGTGTAGGCAATCATCAGGGAGTGCGGGAAGGGCCAGGACTGGCTGCCGAAGTACTGCAGCTTGTGCACGCGCAGGCCGACTTCCTCGAATACTTCGCGGTGCACCGCTTCTTCGATCGATTCGCCCGCTTCCAGGAAGCCGGCCAGGGCGGTGAAGCGCTTGTAGGGGGAATTGGCGTGGCAGGCCAGCAGGCGCTGCCCGCCCTTCCTGATCAGCACCATCATGGCCGGCGAGATGCGCGGGTAGGCCAGGTGGCCGCAGGCGCTGCAGCGCATGGCGCGTTCGCCCTCGGCGCGCGCCATCGGCCCGGCGCAGGCGCCGCAGAAGCGGTGCGTGCGCGCCCATTCGGCGACCTGGAAGGCGCGCCCGGCGATGCCGAGGAAGTCGTCGCCCACCGCGCCGAACAGGGCGCGCAGGCCGACAAAGGCGTGGCCGGGCGGCGCCTGCTCGTCCTCGGTCCAGGCCACCTGGCAGTGGCGCCCGTTCCAGTCGCCCAGCGGGTGCACGCGGGCGGCGTCGACCTGCACGTGCTCGGGCAAAGTCAAGTTGCCTTCGCGCAACAAAAGGCGGTCGCGGTGGAACAGGAAGGTCAGGCGCTCGGCATTTTCAGGCGCCCTCAGCATTGGCACGAATGAGGCGGGGGTTTGCAACATGGTCAGCCGTCTTCAAACAATTAAAAAAGTGATATTACCTTGATTCCAAGATTACTTATTGCTGAGTCGCTTTTCATCTCTAAGTCATTGTTTTAATGGCTAGATTTACGCGGTATTTCCCTACTTTTTCTGCGAATCAACACTTTCTCCATTAATATAGAGTGTCGTGTGGAGCCCTTTTATTCTGACATCATGAGCCTGATCATATCCTCCCTGAACTCCGACCAAGTCGCGTCGATTACCACCAGCCAGATGGCGGCGCTGACTACCGCAGAGCTTGCGTCGATAACCACGAATCAGTTCCTCGTGCTGAACAGCACCCAATTGGGCGCCCTCAGTGCTTTCCAGGTCAAATACCTGCCCACCGCCGATATCGCCGTGCTCACCAGCAAGCAGCTGCCGGCCTTTAACACCCACCAGCTGCAGGCCCTGACCACGGCCCAGGTGCGCGCCCTGAGCACCGACTCGATCGTGGCCCTGAGCACCAAACAGGCGGCGGCGCTGACCTCGACCCAGGTCGGGGTGCTGACCGAGGCGCAGTTCGATGCCATGGAGTCGGAGGACTTCGCGGTGCTGAACAGCAGCGCCATCAATATGCTGTCGACCACCCAGGTCACCAAGCTGGTCACCGACCAGATCGCCCAGCTGACCACGGCCCAGGTGGCCGCGCTCAGCACGCGCACCCTGCGCGCCCTGAGCAGCGACCAGATCGGCGCCTTCGGCACGCACCAGATCGCCGCCCTGAAGACGCAGCAGCTGGTCGGCTTCGACAGCGCCCAGATCGGCGCCCTCAGCACCAGACAGGTGGTGGCGCTGACCACGGCCCAGGTGGCCAGCCTGGGCACCCAGCACGTGGCCGGCCTGGACGGCACCCAGCTGGCGGCCATGGAAACGGCCGACCTGGTCGCCCTGCGCAGCCAGCACCTGGCCGTGCTGGCCGGCGAAGGGCTGGACCTGCTGACCACCGACCAGTTCGCGTCGCTGACCACCTTGCAGATTTCCAGCCTGTCCTCGACCCAGTTCGCGGCCCTGGACAGCGCCCACATCGTGGCCCTGACCACCTTGCAGGTGGGCGCCCTGAATACGCGCCAGGTGGCGGGCATGGGCACCGACCAGCTGGCAGCCATGCAGACGGCCGATGTCGCCGCGCTCAAGACGCAGCAGCTGAACGTCCTCAACAGTGCGCAAATCCAGGCCTTCAGCACGCAGCAGATCCTGGCCCTGACCTCGGTCCAGGCCGGCGGCCTGGGCACGCGCCAGCTGGACGCCATGAGCTCGGACCAGATGGCAGCCCTGGTCAGCCGCAACCTGAACGTGCTGAAGACGCAGCAGGTGGCCGCGCTGACCAGCGACCAGCTGGCCGCGCTCACCACTGCCCAGTTCGCCACCCTGAACACAGCCCAGATCCAGTCGCTCAGCACCGCCCAGATCAGCTGGCTCGGCACCGACAAGATCGCCGCCCTGAGCACGCTGCAAGCCTCGGTGCTGCGCAGCCACCAGGTGGCCGCCCTCGACAACAACCAGGTGGCGGCGCTGGAAACGGCCGACCTGGCACGCCTGGCCACGCACGCCCTGCCGAGCCTGGCCACCGAGACCATCGGCAGCCTGGGCAGCGACCAGGTCAAGGCCCTGACCACGGCCCAGGTCTCGATCCTGGCCACCCAGCAGCTGAATGCCTTCAACAGCGACCAGTTCGACGCGCTCAACACCAGCCAGCTGCAGGCGCTCGGCACGCGCCACCTGGCCGCGCTGTCGACCGACCTGCTGAACGCCCTGACCGCCGCCGACTTTGCCGCCCTGCGCAGCAACCAGGTGTCGGCATTGCGCACCAACCAGATCGTGGCGCTGGAGACCGGCCTGGTCGCCGCCCTCACCACGGCCCAGGCGCAAGGCTTGACCACCCTGCAGCTGAGCGTGATCAGCACCGAACAGCTGGCCGCCTTCAGCACCGCCACCTTTGCGGCGCTGAAGAGCCACCAGGTCGCCGCGCTCGGCACCAGCGCCGTGCTGGCCCTGGATACCGAGCAGATCGCCAGCATGAGCACCCTGCAGATCGCCCAGTTGTCGACCCTGCAGCTGACCGCGCTGAAAACGGAACAGATCGCCGCCTTCACCACGGCCCAGGCCGCCGCCATGACGACGGCGCAGATGGTGTCGCTCAAGACCGACCAGCTGCTGGCCCTCGGCACGCGCGACTTCGCCGCCCTGCGCAGCAACCAGGTCAATGCCCTCAGCTCGCAGCAGGTGCAGGCCCTGAGCGACGCCCAGCTGGTGGCGCTGACCACGGCGCAAGCGGCCAACCTCGGCACGCGCCAGCTGCAGGCGCTCACCACCGACCAGCTGCTGGCCCTGGAAACGGCCGACCTGGCCGTGCTGCGCGCGGCGCAGATGGCCGTCCTCAGCAGCAACCAGCTGCGCGCCCTGGGCAGCCAGCAATTGCAGGCCCTGGGCAGCCACCAGGTGGCCGGCCTCACCACCGGCCAGCTCGACACCCTGACGTCGAGCCAGTTCGCGGTGCTGAGCGGCATCCAGCTGGGCGGCCTCAGCAGCGCGCAGCTGAACAGCCTGGACACCAGCCAGATCGCCGCCATCAGCAGCAGCGCCATTGGCGCGCTCAAGCAGACCCAGGTGGCGGCCCTCGGCACCACCCTGTTCGCCGCGCTCAGCAGCGACCAGATCGCCGCCCTGACCACGACCCAGGTGTTTGCCCTGGGCAGCCGCCAGCTGATGGCGCTCGACAGCACCCAGCTGCGCGCCCTGTCGACCGAGGACGTGGCCGTGCTGCGCCAGGTGCAGGTGGCCGGCCTGGGTTCCGACCAGTTCAGCCAGCTCACCACGGCCCAGGTGCAGGCGCTGAACGGCGCCCTGCTTTCCGCCCTCAACAGCATCCAGGTAGCCGGCCTCAGCACCAGCCAGGTGGTGGCGCTGCAGACCCACCAGGCGGCGGCCCTGAACGCTGCGCAGCTGCTGGCCTTCAGCACCGCCCAGCTCGCCGCGCTGGAACTGGCCGACTTCGCCGCCCTGAAAGCGGCCGCCATTGCCGGCCTGTCCACCGACCAGGTGGCCTCGCTCGACACCGCCCACCTGGCTGCCCTCACCACGGCCCAGGCCGGCCTGATCGTCGGGGGCCAGCTGGGCGCGCTGTCCACCACGCAGGTGCAGGCGCTGGAAAATGACGACCTGGCCGCCCTGCGCACCAGCCAGCTGTGGGGCTTCCGTACCGAACAACTGGCCGCCCTCACCATCGCCCAGTTGCAAAGCTTGCCGGGCGCCTGGATTGCGGCCCTGAGCAGCACCCAGATCGGCGGCCTGTCCACCAGCCAGGTGGCGGCCCTGACCACGGCGCAGGCGGTCAGCCTGACCGCCACCCAGCTGGCCGGCATGAGCAGCGACCAGTTCCAGGCCCTGAGCCCGGACGCCATTGCCGCCCTGCGCAACACCCAGCTGACCGGCCTCAGCACCGCTGTCATCGCCACCTGGACCACGAACCAGATCGCGGCGCTGACCACGCTGCAGATGCAAAGCCTGACCGCGACCCAGTTCAACGCCTTCAGCTCCGACCAGCTGCTGGCCCTGGAAACCCAGGACCTGGCCGCCCTGCGCACCAGCCAGTTCGCCGCCCTGGCCACCGAGCAGGTGCAGCGCCTGGGCGCCTGGCAGGTGCAGGCGCTGACCAGCGGCCAGCTGCGTTCGCTCACCAGCCGCCAGGTGCAGGCCCTGTCCACCTACCAGGTGATGGCCCTGACCAGCAGCCAGGTCGCCAGCCTGGGCACGGCCCAGGTACGCGCCCTGACCACCGACCAGGTCAATGTGATCGAGCTGGAAGACGTGGTGGCGCTGACCAGCAGCCAGCTGAACAGCCTGAGCACGACCCAGCTGGCGGCACTGAACCAGGCCCAGCTGGCCGAACTGGGCACGGCCCAGACCAGCAGCCTCGGCACGGGCCTGCTGTCGGCCCTCAGCACCGACCAGCTGTCGGCCTTCACCACCGACCAGATCGCCACCCTGACCACCGGCCAGGTGGCGGCGCTGACGTCGGGCCAGGCGTCCTCGCTCAGCCTGGACCAGTTTGCCCAGCTGTCGAGCGCGCAGATGCAGGCCCTGTCCACCGCCGTAGTAGCGGCCCTGACCATCGAACAGATGGCCGCGCTCAGCACGCGCCAGGCCAGCGGCCTGTCCACCGCCCAGGTGCAGGCGCTCACCAGCGCCCAGCTGCAGACCCTGAACACCGCCGTGGTGGCGGCCCTGAACTCAGCCAGCCTGGCCGCCCTCAGCGCCGACCAGGTCAACTACCTGGGCACCGACCAGTTCATGGCGCTGACCACGCAACAAACCTCGGCCCTGTCCACCAGCCAGGTGTCGGCCCTGTCGACCGACCAGCTCATCCTGCTGAGCACGGCGCAAGTGTCGAGCCTGGGCACAGCCCAGCTCGGTGTCCTCAGCAGCAACCAGCTGCTGGCTTTTGGCACCGACCAGGTGGCGGCGCTGAAGACCAACCAGCTCAACAGCCTGCACAGCGACCAGCTGGGCAGCCTGTCCAGCGACCAGATCGTGGCCCTGACCACGCGCCAGGTAGCCGCCTTCGGCACCGCGCAGGCCGCGGCGCTCGGCAGCGACCAGCTGAACGCGATGGAAACCGTGGACTTTGCCGCCCTCGGCACGGCCCAGGTGCGCGCGCTGGCCACCGACACCATGGCCCACCTGGCCACCGACCAGCTGCAAGCCATGGCCACGCGCCAGCTGGCCGCGCTTACGACCGACCAGGTCGGCGCGCTGGGCAGCCAGCAGGTCACGGCCCTGACCACCAGCCAGATCCAGGGCCTGGCCACCCTGCAGCTGGGCGCCCTGAACAGCGACCAGCTCGCTGCCCTGGCGTCGGACCAGGTGGCGGCGCTGAAGACCAGCCAGCTCAACAGCCTGGGTTCCGACCAGCTCGCCGCCCTCGGCAGCGACCAGCTGATCGCCCTCACCACGCAGCAGGCGGCCGCGCTCGGCAGCAACCAGCTGCTGGCCCTGTCCAGCGACCAGCTGAACGTGCTGGAAACGGCCGACCTGGCCGCCCTCGCCACCGCGCCGCTGACGGCACTGGCCACCGATACCCTGGCCGGCCTGTCCACCAGCCAGGTGGCGGCGCTGGCCTCGCGCCAGGTGGCGGCCCTCACCACCGACCAGGTGGCGGCGCTCGGCAGCGACCAGCTCAACAACCTGTCGGCCAGCGGCCTGGCCGCCCTGACCACGCGCCAGGTCGCACTCGGCCTGACCACCGCGCAGCTGGCAGCCCTGTCCACCGGCCAGGTAGCGCTGCTGGCCAGCCGCCAGGTCGGCGCCCTCAGCTATGACCAGCTGGGCAGCCTCGATACCGACCAGTTCGCCTCCCTGTCGACCGCCGCCCTGCAAGGCTTGCGCGGCGACCAGGTGTCCGGCGGCCTGAGCACGGCGCAGATCGTGGCCCTGACCACTGACCAGGCGGCCGCCCTTACCACGGCCCAGGTGGCGGCCCTGCTGGACGCGCAAGCCCTGGCGCTGGAAACAGCCGACCTGGCCGTGCTGGCGACCCGCACCCTGGCGGCACTCGGCACCAGCCAGCTGGCCGCGCTCAGCACCACCCAGTTCAGCTCGCTCTCCACCAGCCAGCTGGCCGGCCTCGCGGTCGGCCAGGCCGGCGCCATCACCAGCGCCCAGCTGCACGTCCTGTCGAGCGACCAGCTGAATGCCTTCGGCAGCCTGCAGGTGGCGGCCCTGAGCCTGACCGCGCTCGATGCGCTCACGACCGACCAGGTCAGCCGCCTCGGCACGGCCCAGCTCACCGCCCTGACGGCGGCGCAGGTGGTCTCGCTCAGCACCGACCAGCTGCGCGCGCTCGATTCGGCGCAGATGGGCGGTCTGGGCAGCGTGCAGATCAGCGCCCTCAGCGCAGACCAGATGTTCGCCCTCAGCACCCTGCAGCTGTCGGGCCTGAGCGCGACCCAGATCGGCTACTTCACCAACACCCAGCTGCCGCTGCTGACCAATGCCCAGGTGCAGTCGCTCAGCACCGACCAGGTGACTGGCATCAAGCTGTCGCAGATCACCGCCCTCACCGGCGACCAGGTCAATGTGCTCAGCACCGACCAGGTGCAGGCCCTGAGCACCAGCCAGATCCAGACCATGACGGCCAGCCAGGTCGCCATGTTCAGCGTGGCCAGCGTGGGCGCCCTGAAGACCGAGCAGATGCAGGCGCTCAAGAACACCCAGATCGCCGCGCTCGACATCGACCAGGTCGGCGCCCTGGCCACCAGCCAGCTGGTGGTACTGGGCACCAGCCAGATCGGCGCCTTCACCGCCACACAGATGAGCTACTTCAGCAATACCCAGCTGGCCGGTTTCAGCACGACCCAGGTGGCGGCGTTGAAGAACAGCCAGCTGCTGGCCCTGACGGCGGCCCAGCTGCAAGCCTTCGACACGGCCCAGGTGCAGGCGCTGACCACGGCCCAGCTGGCGGTGCTGACCACGACCCAGGTTGCCGCCCTGACCACGACCCAGTTCGCGGCCCTGAGCGGCAGCCAGGTGGCCTCGCTCAGCACGGCGCAGATTGCGGCCCTGACCACGGCCCAGGTGGCAGCCCTGACCACGGCCCAGGCCGCGGCCCTGACCACCGCCGAAATCGGCGCCCTGACCACGGCCCATGCCCAGGTCCTGACCACGGAAGCGCTGGCGGCCTTCAGCATCACCCAGGTGGGCGGCTTCACCGATGCCCAGGTGGCGGTCATGACCGTGAGCCAGACCATGGCCTTCGTGGTCGGTTCCTCGCGCTACGCCACGCCGCTGGTGCTGGACCTGGATGGCGACGGCATTGAAACCCTGGCCATGGCCGATGGGGTGCGCTTCGACATCCGCGCCGACGGCCAGCAAGTGCGCACCGGCTGGGTCGGCAAGGACGATGGCCTGCTGGCCCTCGACCGCAACCGCAACGGCCGCATCGACGACGGCAGCGAGCTGTTCGGCCAGGCCAGCCAGCTGGCCGACGGCAGCCGCGCGCGCCAGGGCTACGAGGCCCTCGCCGCGCTGGACGGCAACCAGGATGGCCGCATCGACCAGCAGGATGCCGCCTATGGCGACCTGCGCGTCTGGGTCGACCGCAACAGCGATGGCCAGAGCGATGCTTCCGAACTGCTCGGCCTGGCGGACTTGCAGATCGCATCCATCTCGACCCGCGCCCAGCTGGGCAGCGGCTGGCAGAACGGCAACCTGCTCGGCCTGCAATCGGGCTATACCCGCACCGACGGCAGCCAGGGCGGCACGGCCGACGTCTGGTTCGCCACCGAAGCGAGCGGCATGAGCCGCGCCGTCAGCGCGCTGACCCATGCGCTGAACGGCTTCGAGGCCGCGGCCGCACCGCAGGCGGCAGGCGCCTTGCCGGCCGTCCCGGCGGCCGCGGGCGCGCCAGCCGCGCCAGCCGGCACGCTGGCCAACGCCGCCGGCGCCATGGCCGACGCGATGGCGCGCTTCTCGGCGCAGGGCAGCGCCGGCCTGGCCGGCAGCGAGCTGCGCCCGGTGCAGCAGCGCAAGCCGGACGAGCTGCTGCTGGCGGCGCCGCGCTAAGCCGCTGTCATAGGGAGGAATGTTGCGCGGAGGCTAAAAAACACCGCCGCGGCGACGGGCAACAGGGTATGATTGTGCCCTGCGGCCCGCCGCGCCGCGGCGCCGATTTGACCAGAAAGACAAGGAATGACCGCACCTGCTTCCGCCGCTCCGCTGACCAACCTGTCGCAACTGAAGGCGCTGGCCGCCCGGGGTCAGTTGCAAGTGCCCGAACTCTTTAACGCCACGGCGGAACTGGCCGCCCGCGGCCAGGTGCCGCAAGCCATTGCGCTCTACCGCAGCTGGCTCGACAACACACAATCGCCGGTGGCTTACGCGGTCTGCTTCAACCTGGCCGTGATGCTGTCCGACAGCGGCGACACCGCCGGCGCCGAACAACTGTACCGGCGCGCCATCGCCCTCAACAAATTCTTCGTCGAAGCGCGCCTCAACCTGGGCACCCTGCAGGAACGCCTGGGCAAGCCCGACGCCGCCCTGCAGATCTGGCAGGAAATCCTGGACACGGTGCCCAACATCGCCGAGCAGCGCGCCCTGCACCTGCAAACGCTGAACAACCTGGGCCGCCTGCTGGAAATCCAGAAGCGCCTGCCGGAAGCGGAAGCCATGCTGACGCAGAGCCTGCGCCTCGACCCCAAGCAGCGCAACGTCATCACGCACTGGATCCACCTGCGCCAGAAGCTGTGCGAATGGCCGGTGTATAACAGCGAGCTGATCGGCATCCCGCAGGAAGACCTGCTGGACGGCACCTCGGCCCTGGCCATGCTGGGCGCCTCGCCCGAGCCGGCGCAGCAGCTGGCCGCCGCGCGCCGTTTCATCGAAGAGAAAGTCAACACCAAGGTCACCCCGCTCGGCACCGAGGCCGGCTATGCGCACCGCCGCATGCGCATCGGCTACCTGTCGTCCGACTTCTGCTCGCACGCGGTGTCAATCCTGACCGCCGAGCTGTACGAGCTGCACGACCGCTCGCGCGTCGAGGTGTACGCCTTCTCCTGGAGCCGCGAAGACCATTCGCCGCTGCGCGCGCGCGTGGTCAGCGCCATGGACCACTACATCCGCATCGACGGCATGAGCGACCTGCAGGCGGCGCAATGCATCCGCGATAACGAGATCGACATCCTGGTCGACCTGCACGGCCTGACCTTGGGCGCGCGCGCCGGCATCCTGTGCTACCGCCCGGCCCCGGTGCAGCTGACCTGGCTCGGCTTCCCCGGCTCCACCGCCATCCCGGGCGTCGATTACGTGCTGGCCGACCGCTTCCTGATCCCGCCCGAGCTGGAACCGTATTTCACGGAAAAGCCGCTGCACATGCCGAACACCTTCCAGATCAACGACCGCCAGCGCGCGATCGGCCCGCGCCCGACGCGCGCCGACTGCAACCTGGCGGAAGACACGATGGTGTTCTGCTCCTTCAACAACAACTACAAGTTCACGCCGGATGTCTTCAGCGCCTGGATGGAAATCCTGAAGCAGGTGCCGGACAGCGTGCTGTGGCTGGTGTCCGACGCCGAAACCACGCGCGAAAACCTGGTGCGCGAAGCGGAAGCGCGCGGCGTGCCCGGCACCCGCCTGGTGTTCGCCGGCCGCGTGCCGCCGGCCCAGTACCTGGCGCGCTACCAGGTGGCCGACCTGTTCCTCGACACCGCGCCGTTCAACGCCGGCACCACCGCCAGCGACGCCCTGTGGGCCGGCCTGCCGGTGCTGACCTGCGCCGGCAAGACCTTCAGTTCGCGCATGGCCGGCAGCCTGCTGCACGCCATGGACCTGCCGGAACTGGTCACACACACGCTGGACGACTATATCGCCACCGCCGTGGCGCTGGCCAAAGACCGGCCGCGCCTGGCCGCCCTGCGCCAGCGCCTGGTGGACGGGCGCGACCAGTCGGCCCTGTTCGACACGCCGCGCTTCGTGCGCGACCTGGAAGACTTGCTGGAAACGGTCTGGGTGCGCGCGCCCGGCGAGCCGACCGACGCCCCGCTGGAGCAGGCCGGCAAGCCCGGCGTGCCCGACCCGGGCGAACTGGCCATGCAGCCGAGCGTGCTGCTGCGCATGCTGCGCCCCGGCCTGCACAGCGTGGCCGAAGTCGGCCCCGGCCAGCTGGCGCAAGCCGTGCGCCACGCCCGACCCGGCCTGCATTACACCGCCATCTCGGCCCAGCATGACCCGGAAGGCTGGGCCAGCGCCGTGGTGGCCACCGAACTGGACCAGCTGACCCCGGGCGACTGGCAGAACCTGGCCGCCAACCAGGCCTGGATCTTCCCGGAAACGCTGGAGCGCCTGCGCGACCCGGCCGCCACACTGCGCCGCATCCGCGCCCTGTCCACCGGCCAGGTAGAAGTGCTGGCCTGCGTCAACAACGCCCAGCACTGGCTGCTGCAGGCGGCGCTGGCCGGCGGCACCCTGCGCGCGCAGGAGGGCGGCGTGCCGGGCAAGCTGCCGATGCACTGGCTGACCCGCAGCGCCCTGCAGGACATGTTTGCCGCCTGCGGCTACGTGATCGCGGAAATGGTGACGGTGAACATGCCGCCGCCGCCGCCCGCCACCGCGGCCGCGCTGCGCGCCATGGCCGTGGCGGCCGGCGCCGATCCGGTGCAGGCGGAAGCAGACGCCATCCCTTACCAATACATCATCCGCGCCGTCGCCGCCTGAACAGCATGAGCTTGCCAAAAGTCAGCATCGTCATCCCGTCTTACAAGGCCGAGCATTTCGAGCAGTGCCTGCGTTCGGCCATCGGCCAGACTTACCCGCACACGGAAATCCTGGTCAGCGACAATTGCCCGACCGACGCCATCGAAAAGATCTGCGCCCGCTTCAACGGCGTGATCTACCAGCGCAACAGCGTGGTGCGCGAAGCCAATGTGCTGTCCTCGATCTATTCCGGCAAGGGCACCTATATCAAGCCCCTGTTCGACGACGACATCCTGCACCCGTTCTGCATCGAGCGCATGGTGGCGTCGATGCAGGGCAACGAGCGCATCCAGCTGGCCTTCTCCGCCTCGCAGGTGATCGACGCCGACAATATGCGCAAGGAAACGCGCCGTCCCTACCAGGTCACCGGCACCATCACCGGGCGCGACCTGCACCGCACCTGCGTGCTCGGCATGCAGAACATGGTCGGCGAGTTTTCCACCATCATGTTCCGCCGCGACAAGCTGTGGGAGATCGGCTGGCACGCGCTGTTCAAGGTCGGGCGCCACGACTGCACGCGCGGCCTGGCCGACCTGGCCGCCTACCTCAACCTGACGGACGGCGACGGCATCGCCTGCTACCTGGACGAGGAACTGAGCTACTTCCGCCAGGACCAGCGCCTGCAGTCGAACTCGAATTACTACGCCAACCCGAATTTCGGCTATTGCTTCTCCGACTATATCGACCTGCTGCCGGCCAGCTACGAGCAGGGCGTGATCAGCCTGGAGGAGTTGCTGGCCATGCGCGGCAAGGTGGATGATGCGCACGTGCGCCTGGGCGGCATTTTCCCGCAGGTTGTGCAATCCTATGCCCGTTTCCAGGACTACCTGGCCCACTTGAAAGGATGAGCCATGCTGGACGATTGCCGGCTGATTGAGCTGCCGCGCCATAACGACCCGCGCGGCAACCTGTCCGTGATCGAGTCCGGGCGCCATATCCCGTTCGAGATCAAGCGCGTCTACTACCTGTACGACGTGCCGGGCGGCTCCTCGCGCGCCGGCCACGGCCACCGCGAGCTGCAGCAGTTCATCGTCGCCATGTCGGGCAGCTTCGATGTCATCGTCGATGACGGCCATGGCCGCAAGAAAATTTCGCTGAACCGTTCCTACTACGGCCTCTACATCCCGAAACTGATGTGGCGCGAGGTGGAAAACTTCTCGTCCGGCGCGGTGTGCATGGTGCTGGCCTCGACCATGTACGACCCGGACGACTATTTCCACGACTACGACGAATTCAAGGCCCAGGTGGCCCGCCCCCATCCATAAAGAACAACCATGACCGTCCCCTTCCTCGACCTCAAAGCCATCAACCTCAGCCAGGGTGCGGAACTGGAAGCCGCCTTCCAGCGCGTGCTCAATTCCGGCTGGTACATCCTGGGCCAGGAAGTGGCGAATTTCGAACAGCGCTTTGCCGCCTATTGCGGCGCGGCGCAGGGCATCGGCGTGGCCAACGGCCTGGACGCCATCATGCTGGTGCTGAAAGCCAGCGGCATCGGCCCGGGCGACGAAGTGATCGTGCCGTCCAACACCTTTATCGCCACCTGGCTGGCGGTGTCGCAATGCGGCGCCACCCCGGTGCCGGTGGAGCCGGTGGAAGCGACCTACAACCTGGACCCGGCGCGCGTGGCGGCCGCCATCACGCCGCGCACCAGGGCCATCGTGCCGGTGCACCTGTACGGCCAGCCGGCCGACATGGACCCGCTGCTGGCCCTGGCGCAGCAGCACGGCCTGCTGGTGCTGGAAGACGCGGCGCAGGCGCACGGCGCCACCTACCGCGGCCGCCGCACCGGCGCGCTGGGCCAGGCAGCCGCCTTCTCCTTCTACCCGGGCAAGAACCTGGGCGCGCTGGGCGACGCCGGCGGCATCACCACCAGCGATGCCGCGCTGGCCGAGCGCATCCGCACCTACCGCAACTACGGCTCGCAGAAGAAGTACCACAACCTGGTGCAGGGCTTCAATTCGCGCCTGGACGAGATGCAGGCGGCCTTCCTCAACGTCAAGCTCGATGCGCTGGACGCCGGCAACGCGCAGCGCCGCGCCATTGCCGCCCGCTATACCGATTTGCTGGCCGGCAGCGGCCTGCTGCTGCCGCACGTGCCGGAATGGGCCGAGCCGGTGTGGCACCTGTACGTGGTGCGCCACCCACAGCGCGACGCCCTGGCCGCCAAATTGGCCGAGCAGGGCATCGGCACCATCGTGCATTACCCGATCGCGCCGCACATGCAGCAGGCGTATGCCGAGCTGGGCTTCAAGGAAGGCGACTTCCCGATTGCCGAAGCGATCCACCGTGAGGTGCTGAGCCTGCCGATCGGCCCGCATATGACCCTGGCGCAAGCCGACGAAGTGGCGGCCGCCGTGCGCGCCGCCCTGGCTGCGCTGTAAGGAAGACCATGTTCAATATCATCATCCCGACCCATAACCGCCCGGCCCTGCTGGCGCGCACGCTGCAATCGCTGGCGGCCCAGACCTGGCAGGACTTCCACGTCATCATCGTGGACGACGTGGCGCCCAGCGCGCCGCCGCTGGAAGCGCTGGCCGCGCTGCAGGGCCGCTACACCTATGTCACGCGCAGCAGCAAGCCGGGCCCGGCCGAGAGCCGCAACGCCGGCCTGGCCCTGGCCGACCAGCCCTGGCTGATGTTCCTGGACGACGACGACACCATGGAGCCGGGCCACCTGGCCGCCCTGGCGGCGCGCGTGCAGGCCAACCCGCCGCAGATCCTGTTCCACGACTTCAAGGTGCAGAACGAAGACCGCACCGTGATGCCGCCGCGCCTGCTGGATGCCGCCACCCCGCTCTCGATCGCCGAAGTGTCGGCGCTCGACGCCTGGATCCTGAACCGCATCCCGAACAGCTGCCTGCTGTACCGGCGCGACCTGGTGGCCGACATCCGCTACGACGCTTCGCTCATCATTTATGAAGACTGGGACTACCTGCTGGCCTGCCTGCAGCGCGGCCAGCTGACGTATGCGCCCGGCATCAACAGCGTGGTGATCCACAAGAGCGCGGCCGGCGCCAGCGAGAACATGCGGCGCGGCAATTCGCGCGACGACCTGATCCTGCCGACCATGCTGCACCTGTACAAGAAATTCCCTTGCCCGACGCACGAAGCCCGCCTGGCGCGCCAGGCCCTGCTGGCGCGCGCCGGTGTCAACTTGCCGCTGGAGCATTTCTAAGGCTGGCGATACAATCACAGCCGCTAGAGGGGAAAAATGAAAACAATAAACCTGGTGATGATCAACAAGTACCACGGCTTGTCGATCTGGACCTTTGAAGACACCATGCTGGCCCTGCAGCAGCTGCTGCGCACGGCCGGCTACGACTGCCAGATCACGGCCAACTTCGTCGATCCCAACCCCAACACGGTCAATGTGCTGTTCGGCGTCGGTTCGCATTTCTCGCACCCGTATGCCGAAGTGGCGGCGGTGGCGCAGCCGCGCAACACCATCATTTTCAACGGCGAGCAGCTGGGCAGCAGTTCCGACCTGATCACCCAGGAATACCTCGACTTCCTGTCGCGCTACGTGACCTTCGACTGGTCGGAATCGAATATCGACGATATCCGCCACCGCGCGCCGCAGCTGCGCGCGCTGGAAGTGCCGCTGCTGCCGAGCCCCGGGCTGTGCCAGTCCAACGGCGCGCAGTGGGAAATCAAATACGACCTGGCCTTCTACGGCGCCTACAACGAGCGCCGCAAGAAGCTGGTGGCGCAGCTGGAGCAGGAAGGCGTCAGCATCAAGCACATTTCCGGCTTCTACGGTGCGGCCCTGGCCAATCAGCTGCTGGACTGCCGCTACGTGCTGAACATGCACGCCTACGAAACCGACCACCTGGAAGTGAACCGCTGCCTGCGGCCGCTGGCCATGGGCATCCCCATCATTTCCGAAAGCAGCACCCTGCCCTCGCTCGGCGACTGGCAGGATAGCGGCATCATCTACGTGCCGACCGAAGGCTTCGGCCAGGGCGTGCGGCGCGTGCTCGACACGCCGGACCAGCACGTGGTGGCGGCGCGCAAAGCCATCCTGTTCACCCACCGTTCCGCCAATGCCGACTATATCCGCAAGGCGATGGACGCGGCGATCGCCGAGCTGGCGTCGCTGAACGCATAAATCAACCCTGGAGCTCCCACAATGGCCATTAACCTGTTCGTCCCCAACTTCCGCATCGACGAGTGCATGGACGCCATCCGCGAATGCCTGGAGAAAGGCTGGACCGGCCTCGGTTTCAAGACCCTGGAAATTGAGAAGGCCTGGAGCGACTACAGCGGCCTGCCGCACTCGCACTTCCTAAACTCGAACACTTCCGGCCTGCACCTGGCCCTGCACATGTTCAAGACGGAAAAAGGCTGGGCCGACGGCGACGAGGTGATTTCCACCCCGCTCACCTTCGTCTCCACCAACCACACCATCGTGCAGTCCGGCCTGACCCCGGTGTTCGCCGACGTCGACGACTCGCTGTGCATCGACCCGGACGACCTGCTGGCCAAGATCACCCCGCGCACGCGCGCCGTGGTGTTCGTCGGCCTGGGCGGCAACTGCGGCCGCTACGCCGAAGTGCTGCGCATCTGCCGCGAGCGCGGCCTGGTGCTGGTGCTGGATGCGGCGCACATGGCCGGCACCCGCGTCAACGGCCGCCACGTGGGCTGGGACGCCGACTGCACCGTGTTCAGCTTCCAGGCGGTGAAGAACCTGCCGACCGCCGATTCCGGCATGATCTGCTTCCCGGACGCCGAGCGCGATGCGCGCGCGCGCAAGCTGACCTGGCTCGGCATCAACAAGGATACCTACAGCCGCAGCATGAACCAGGGCGCCTACAAGTGGATGTACGAGGTGGAGGAGCTGGGCTTCAAGTACCACGGCAACTCGATCATGGCCGCCATTGCGCTGGTCTCGCTCAAATACCTGGACCGCGACAATGCCTACCGCCGCCAGCTGGCCAGCTGGTACGAGCAGCACCTGAAGGGCGACCCGGCCATCGGCCTGGTGCCGATGGCGGCCGGCTGCGAATCGTCGCGCCACCTGTTCCAGGTGCGCGTGGCGCAGCGCGACCAGGTGCTGATGGCGCTCAACGAGTTCGAAATCTTCCCGGGCGTGCACTACCGCGACAACACCGCCTACCGCGTCTACCGCCACGCGGCCGGCCAGTGCCCGCAGGCCGAACGCGCCAGCGACGAAGTGCTGTCGCTGCCGATGCATATGGGCGTGACCGAGCAGGATGTGCGTTTCATCGCCGAGAAGCTGAAGGAAATCGTACACCGCAACCAGCGCAACTGAGGCAGGCACGCCCATGACCAAGGCCTTCTCCCTGCTCTGCACCAGCCACGGCATCGCCCTGCTGGACGCGGTCACCGACTGGCGCGGCCAGTGGCAGTCGCACTCGGTCGACCTGCCGGAGCATGGGGCCAACGCGCAAGGCTGGTTCAACGGCGCCATGCCGTCCGACTTCACGGCCGCCGTCACCCTGCCCGGCACCGGCTTCGAGCAGTGTTCGGCCTGGCTGGCGCCGGGCCATGTGCAGGTGCAGCTGGGCGCCCCGCTGGCCGAACTCGATCACAGCGCGCCCGGCGGCCCGGTGCTGCGCATGCACCCGGTGCTGATCGCCAAGCTGCAGCAGTGGCACGACAATGAGCTGATCGTGTCCGGCATGGGCGGCAATGAATACCTGACCCACCTGTTCCGCACCGCGCCCGACTACGACATCGTGCTGGACGGCTTCCCGGTCACGCCGGGCGTGCCGATCCTGCCGCTGGAAGTGGCGCACGGCATGATGGAACGCTGGGTGGCGCCGCTGGTCACCACCCTGACCGCGCTGCGCGTAATGAGCACCAGGCGCGTGGTGCACATGCTGCCGCCGCCGCCGCTGGAGGACATTGCCAGCATGCCCTACACCGAAGGCTTCGGCGCCGCCATCCAGAAGTACGGCTTTGTCGCCGACAGCCTGCGCCTGAAGTGGTACCGCCTGTATTGCGACATGATCATTGCCCGCACCCGTTCCATGAAGATCGACGTCATCACGCCGCCGCGCGGCGCCATGACGCCGGAGGGCTTCCTGCGCAAGGAGTTTGCGGAAGGCCTGACGCACGGGAACAAGGCCTACGGCGCCCTGCTGGCGCGGAAAATCTTCCAGAACGAGGAGTAAGGCCATGTCCGGCGTCCCCTACCAAACCTTCCCGCCAGCGCAGTTCTGGAAAAACGCGGCCAGCGCCAGCGACCTGGCCCTGGTCGATTTCGATTTCGGCAAGAAGTTCAGCTTCAAGGCCAGCGACGGCTTCGGCACCGCCGGTTCCTGCTTCGCCCAGCACTTCGGCCGCAAGCTGATCGAGCGCGGCGGCCGCGTGCTGTTCGCCGAAACGCGCCACCCGCTGCTGCCGGAAAGCTACGGCCACGGCTACGAAGTGTTTTCCGCGCGCTACGGCAATATCTACACCACGCGCCAGCTGCTGGAACTGCTGCAGCAGGCGGCCGGCCTGCGCGCGCCGATTTTCGACTTCGGCCAGCGCCACGACGGCCGCGTGATCGACATGCTGCGCCCGCGCGCCGTGCCGGCCGGTTTCGCCAGCGTGGCGGAGGCCGAGGCCGACCGCCGCTACCACCTGCACGCGGTGCAGCACCTGCTGCGCTCACTCGACGTCTTCGTCTTCACGCTGGGCCTGACCGAAAGCTGGGAAAACGCGGCCTACGGCTACTGCTACCCGATCGTGCCGGGCGCCGAAGCGGGCCAGTTTGACGCCAGCGTGCATAAATTCGTCAACTACAGCGTGGCGCAGGTGACGGCCGACCTGGATGCCATCTGCGGCATCGTGCGCGCGCTCAACCCGCACGCCAAGGTCATGTTCACGGTATCGCCGGTCAGCCTGGTGGCTACGGCTGAGCCGCGCAGCGTTGTGGTATCGACCGTCGCCTCCAAGAGCATTTTGCGCTCCGCAGTTGACGAAGTCGTGAGGAGGTTCGATTATGTCGATTACTTCCCTTCCTACGAGATCATCACCAGCCCGCTCACGCGCGGCCGCTTCTGGGAACGCAACTGCCGCGATGTCACGGCGGAAGGCGTGCAGACGGTGATGCAGGTGTTCTTCCGCTCGCGCTTCGAGCAGGGCGGCGTGGCCGAACCGGTGGCGAAAGCGGAAGTAAAGGCGCAGGATGCCGAAAATGAAATCCTGGCGCTGCTGGAAGCGGACTGCGACGAAGTGATTCTTGACAGGTTTAATGCCAACCGCAGCTAAATTTTTGCAAAGGTCAGACAATTGAAAGCTGTGATTCTAGCCGGCGGCCTGGGTACCCGGCTCAGTGAAGAAACCTCGGTCAAGCCGAAACCGATGGTGGAAATCGGCGGCAAGCCGATCCTGTGGCACATCATGAAATCCTACTCCACGCACGGCATCAACGAATTCGTGATCTGCTGCGGCTACAAGGGCTACATGATCAAGGAGTTCTTCGCCAACTATTTCCTGCACACCTCGGACGTCACCTTCGACATGCAGTACAACACCATGCAGGTGCACGAGCGCCATGCCGAGCCGTGGAAGGTGACCCTGGTCGATACCGGCGACGCCACCATGACCGGCGGCCGCCTGAAGCGCGTGCGCAAGTATGTCGACGGCGACGAAGCATTCTGCTTCACCTACGGCGACGGCGTGGCCGACATCGACATCGCCGCCACCGTGCAGTTCCACCGCCAGCATGGCCTGCTGGGAACCATGACCGCCGTGCAGCCGCCGGGCCGCTTCGGCGCCGTGGACCTGGACGGCGACCGCATCACCGCCTTCCGCGAGAAGCCGGTCGGCGACGGCAGCTGGATCAACGGCGGCTACTTCGTGCTCTCGCCCAAGGTGATCGACCATATCAAGGAAGACGCCACCATCTGGGAGCGCGAGCCGATGGAAACCCTGGCGCGCGAAGGCCAGTTCGCGGCCTACCGCCACGCCGGCTTCTGGCAGCCGATGGATACCCTGCGCGACAAGCAGCACCTGGAAGAGCTGTGGCAAAGCGGCCAGGCGCCGTGGAAAAAATGGCCATGAGCGGAGCAGCCAACCCGGCGTTCTGGCAAGGCAAGCGCGTCTTCCTCACCGGCCACACCGGCTTCAAAGGCAGTTGGCTCAGCCTGTGGCTGCAAAGCATGGGCGCCCAGGTCAGCGGCTTCGCCCTGGCCCCGGCCAGCACGCCCAGCCTGTTCGAGGCGGCGCGCGTGGCCGACGGCATGCAGTCCACTATCGGCGACATCCGCGACGCGCAGGCGCTGCGCGCCGCGCTGCAGGCGGCGCAGCCGGAAATCGTGATCCATATGGCGGCCCAGGCCCTGGTGCGCTACTCCTACGAGCACCCGGTGGAAACCTATTCCACCAACGTCATGGGCCTGGTCAACCTGTTCGAGGCGGTGCGCGCCACGCCCGGCATCAAGGCCGTGCTGAACGTCACCAGCGACAAGTGCTACGAGAACAAGGAATGGCCCTGGGGCTACCGCGAAAACGAGCCGCTGGGCGGCTATGACCCGTACAGCAACAGCAAGGCCTGCGCCGAGCTGGTGACCAGCGCCTACCGCAATTCCTTCTTCAATCCCGCGCAATACGCCGTGCACGGCGTGGCGCTCGGTTCGGGCCGCGCCGGCAACGTGATCGGCGGCGGCGACTGGGCCGGCGACCGCCTGGTGCCGGACATGGTGCGCGCCATCGCGGCCGGCCAGCCGGTGCGCATCCGCAGCCCGCATGCGATCCGCCCCTGGCAGCACGTGCTGGAACCGCTGTCGGGCTACCTGGCCCTGGCCGAGCGCCTGTACCAGGACGGCCCGGCCTTTGCCGAAGGCTTCAACTTCGGCCCGCACGATACCGACGCGCGCCCGGTGCAATGGATCATCGAACGCCTGTGCCGGCAGTGGGGCGACGGCGCCGCCTGGGAGCTGGACGGCGCGCCGCAGCCGCACGAAGCGACTTACCTGAAACTGGACTGCTCCAAGGCGCGCGCGCGCCTGGACTGGCAGCCGCGCTGGCAACTGCAGCGCACCCTGGACGAAATCGTCGCATGGCACAAGGCCCATGCGCGCGGCGACGATATGCGCAGCGTCACGCTGGCACAGATCGCCTCTTACCAACATACCGAGATAGCACCATGAAGACACAAGAACAATTGCGCGAAGAGATCATCCAGCTGGTGGCCGAATACGCCGCCGCCGCGCAGCCGCCCGCCTTCGCACCGGGCAGCACCGTGATCCCGCCGGCCGGCAAAGTGGTCGGCGCGCCGGAAATGCAGATGATGGTGCATGCCTCGCTCGACGCCTGGCTGACCACCGGCCGCTTCAACGACCAGTTCGAGCAGAAGCTGGCCAAGTTCATCGGCGTCAAGCACCTGATCACCGTCAACTCCGGCTCCTCGGCCAACCTGGTGGCCTTCAACACCCTGACTTCGCCCAAGCTGGGCGAGCGCGCCATCCAGCCGGGCGATGAGGTGATCGGCGTGGCGGCCGGCTTCCCGACCACCGTCAACCCGATCCTGCAGTTCGGCGCGGTGCCGGTCTTCGTCGACGTGGAGCTGGGCACCTACAATATCGACGTGACCAAGCTGGAAGCGGCGATCGGCCCGAAAACCAAGGCCATCATGCTGGCGCACACCCTGGGCAACCCGTTCAACCTGGAAGTGATCACCGCCCTCTGCAAGAAGTACAACTTGTGGCTGGTGGAAGACTGCTGCGACGCGCTGGGCTCCACCTACAAGGGCCAGATGGTCGGCACCTTCGGCGACATCGGCACCATGTCCTTCTATCCGGCGCACCACATCACCATGGGTGAAGGCGGCGCGGTGTTCACCAACAATTACGAGCTGAAGATGATCGCCGAGTCCTTCCGCGACTGGGGCCGCGACTGCTACTGCGCGCCGGGCAAGGACAATACCTGCGGCAAGCGCTTCTGCCAGAAGCTGGGCACCCTGCCGGACGGCTACGACCACAAGTACACCTACAGCCACCTGGGCTACAACCTGAAGATCACCGATATGCAGGCGGCCTGCGGCCTGGCCCAGATCGACCGCGCGCCGGGCTTCATCCAGGCGCGCAAGGACAACTTCGCCTACCTGACCGAGCGCCTGCAGTCGTGCGCCGAATTCCTGGTCCTGCCGCAGGCGACCGAGAACTCCGACCCGTCCTGGTTCGGCTTCCCGGTCACGCTGAAGCCGGAGGCGAACGCCAGCCGCGTCGACCTGCTGACCTACCTGGACCAGCACAAGATCGGCACCCGCCTGCTGTTCGCCGGCAACCTGACGCGCCAGCCGTATATGATCGGCCGCAACTACCGCGTCTCGGGCGAACTGGTGAACACCGACCGCGTGATGAACGACACCTTCTGGATCGGCGTCTACCCCGGCCTGTCGCGCGAGATGCTGGACTTCGCCGCCACCAAGCTGGAACAGTTCTTCGGCGTCAGCTTCGACTAAAACGCCATGCAGCAAGCCAACCCATTCGCCGAAGCGCGCACGGCAGCGATTTCCAACACGCTGCCGCCCAACGCGCGCCTGCTGGTGCAGGTGGGCGCCGGCGACGGCGCCCTGGCGCGCCATTACCACCGCAGCTACCCGACCACCTCGCTGGTGGTGGTGGAGGCTGACACGGCGGCCGCGCAGCGCGCCACCAGCTTCGCCGAACGCGTGGTGCAGGTGCAGCTGGAAAGCGCCGGCAGCGCCTTCTACCGCCACCTGCAGTGGGCCGACGCCTGGCTGTTCGACGGCACGCTGGAGCGCCTGGCCGAACCAGCCCGGGTGCTGGCCGGCATCCGCGCGGTGCTGAACTACGATGCCTGCGTGCTGGCCTGTGTCAGCAATCCCGCCGCCGCCACCGAAGCCGATGCGCGCCACGCGCTCGACCTGGCGGCGCTGCAAAACCTGTTTTCCGAAGCGGGCTTCCGCCTGGCCGCCACCATCGCCATCAGCCCTGGCGGTACGGACACGCCTTCCCACTTCCTGATCAAGGCCATGCCGGCATGACGAAACCGCTTTACTACTGCATCGCCCACGCGCCGTTCGACTGGCAGATGCCCGACTTCATCACCATGCTGGGCTCGGGCGACTATGTGCCCGAAACCGGCCTGGCCATGAGCAAGTTGCTGTCGCCGGAAGACGCGCTGCGCAACCGCTACCTGGGCGAATACCTGGCGCTGTTCCAGATCCGCCGCATGCTGTTGGAGAGCAAAGCGGAAGGCTTTGTCGGCGTCTGCCACTACCGCCGCTTCGCCCTGACCCACCCGATCGGCCACCGCCGCCTGTTCAACCACTGGGCCCACCCGAGCGACTTCGCGCGCGTCAAGCCAGAACATTTCCTGGGCGACGGCAAAACCCCGATCGTGCCAATCTCCACCGCCTTTGCCGGCAGCGTGCTGCAGCAGTACAACGCGGTGGCCGTGACGCGCGACATCCTGCTGTTCTTTGGCGACGCCATCGACTGCGGCGTGATCACCGACCAGGAGGCGGCCGATTTCTTGAGCGGCAATGTCTTCATCCCCTGCCCGACCGTGGCTTATATGCCGGTCGAATGGTTCGTCAGCATCACGCACGACCTGGAGCTGGTGATGTCGCGCCATTACCGCCACCATTACATCGACCGCGAAGGCTACCTGTCGCGCAGCATGGCCTTCAGCTGCGAGCGCCTGCAGGCGCTGCTGCTGGCCAAGCACATCGCGGCCTGGGGCCAGGACAAGGTGATCTCCACCGCCACCGTGGTGCTGGACGCCAAGTACCCTCCGACCTGAAAGGCCGCCGATGCGCATCGAACCGACCGCCATCCCCGGCTGCTTCCAACTGGTGCCGGATATCCGCGCCGACGAGCGGGGCAGCTTTGTCAAAACCTTCCGCGAAGACCTGTTCCGCGCCCACGGCATGGCCACCACCTTCGCCGAGGAATACTATTCGCTCTCCAAACGCAATGTGGTGCGCGGCCTGCACTTCCAACTGCCGCCGCACGAACACGCCAAGCTGGTGTACTGCGTGCAGGGCGCCGTGCTCGATGCGGCGCTCGACCTGCGGCGCGGTTCGCCGACCTACGGCCAGCACCTGACGTTCGAGCTGAGCGCGGAGAACGGCCACATGCTCTACCTGCCGGCCGGCCTGGCGCACGGCTTCTGCACCCTGGGCGAACAGGCGGTAATGATGTACAAGGTGACCAGCGCCTACGCGCCGCAGCACGACAGCGGCGTGCGCTGGGATTCCGCCGGCATCGCCTGGCCGGACGAAGTGCGGCGCGCACCGCTGCTGTCGGCGCGCGACCAGGGCTTTGCCACCCTGGCGGAATTCGATTCGCCCTTCGTCTACGAGGCCGGCGCATGAGCGCGCCGCGCGCCCTGCTGACCGGCGCCAGCGGCTTTATCGGCTCGCGCCTGGCGCAGCGCCTGCTGGACGACGGCTGGGACGTGCACCTGGTGCTGCGCCCCGGTTCCGCCAGCAACGCCCTGCCTGCGGCGGGTCCGCGCCTGCACCTGCACCGCCACGACGGCAGCACCACCCAGCTGGTGGAGATCATGCGCGCGGCGGCGCCGGAAGCGGTGTTCCACCTCGCCTCCCTGTTCCTGGCGCAGCACCAGGTGACGGACGTGGAGCGCCTGGTGCAGGCCAACCTGCTATTCTCGACCCAGCTGGCGGAAGCGATGGCCCAGTGCGGCGTGCGCCTGCTGGTGAACACCAGCACAGCCTGGGAACATTACGAGGACGGCGACTACAACCCGGTCTGCCTGTACGCCGCCACCAAGCACGCCTTCAGCGCCCTGCTGCGCTACTACGTGGAATGCCACGGCCTGCGCGTGGCCACGCTCAAGCTGTTCGACACCTACGGCCCGGGCGACACGCGCCCGAAAGCGCTCAACCTGCTGAAGCGCATCGCCAACGAAGGCAGCAGCCTGGCCATGTCGCCCGGCGAACAGCTGATCGACCTGGTCTACATCGACGATGTGCTGGACGCCTTCCTGCAGGCGTGGCGGTTGCTGGCGGATGGCGGCCAGGCCGAGGCGATGGCGGAATACGGCGTCTCGAGCGGCGCGCCGCTCGCGTTGCGCGCGCTGGCGGAGCTATACAGCCAGGCCAGCGGCAAACCGTTGAATATCGAGTGGGGCGGACGCCCCTACCGCCCGCGCGAAGTGATGGTGCCGTGGACGCGCTACCAGACCGTGCCGGGCTGGCAGCCGAAAGTGCCGCTGGCCGAAGGCCTGGCGCGCTTCCACCACGGGTAAATTACGGCTGCACCAGCATCAGCAGGCCAACCAGGTCGAGGTGGTTGGGTGCGCCGGCCTGCCCCGGCATATAGCAATCGAAACCGGCCAGCGGGCCGGCCTGCTGCGCCGGCACCGACAGCGTGAGCTGGCTGGCGCCGTAACGCATCAGCAGGCTATTCCCCCACAGCAGCGGCAGCGGGATGTTCGAGTAAATGAACGGCAGGGTTTCCGTGTCGGCATGGCGGGTCGCCACGCAGGCATTGAAATACATGCCCTCCGGCGTGCTCAGTTCCAGCTGCATGCACTGGTGGCCGGTATCGGATTTGAGGAATACCGCCAGCGGGAAGGCCGCGGAATTCAGCTGCAGCCGGCTGCCCGGCAGCATGCGCAGGCATTCGAGCTGCATCAGGCGGTTGCCGCTCTGGATGCGCTCCACCGGCCCGCTGGTGAATTGTTGCAGGTTGGCGGCACGCACGTACATGGCTTCCAGCCTGGCGTGCGGCGAGTGCGCCAGCAGGCGCTCCAGCGCCGCCGACAGCGGCGGCACCGGATGCTGGCGCAGTTTCAGCAGGTGGCGCGCCACCAGGGCGCCGATAATCGAGGTGGCGTGCGGCGCCGCATAGTGCGCCGGGTCCATATACATCCAGTCCGGCGCGCGCCCCAGGAACAGCGCCGACATCCAGGCGCGCACGTCGATGAAGTCCAGCCCCAGTGCGCGGTAGGCCGCCAGCTGCGCATCGTAGAAAGGCAGCGGCACGGTCGCCGGGAAATGCGCCTGCTGCGCCAGCACCAGCGGCACGAACATGGCGGTCGGGTACAGCTGGGCCGCCGTTTTCAGCAGCAGGTGGAAGCACATCAGCCACGACTCGGCACCGCCGGCGCGCGGCGCGAAGTGGCCGGCGTCGTTGATGCCGTATTCGTACAGGATGAAATCGACCGGCGCGCCGGTAAACGTCTCATGCAGGCGGCCGATCGCCGCCAGCGAGGTGGTGGCGCCGACCGAAACCTGGATGATCTCAGCCTCGGCATGCCCCTGCAGTGCCTGCGCCAGGCCATGCACGTACCCGCCCTTGAGCAGGGAGTTGGAGCCGCCGATGATGAGGATGCGCATGCTCAGGCCGGCGTGGCCAGCAGGATGAAGCGTTGCGGCAAGGCGTCCTGCACCACCTGTTCCGGATCGCGCCCCACCAGGTGCGCCAGCTGGCGCAGCACAGGCAGCACGCCTTCGTTGACCGTTTCAGTCCCCTGCACCGCGTAGCCGCCGGTCAGGCGGAAACCGGCCTGGCCCAGCAGCTCGAGCAGGGAGCCGCGCGTGAACTGGCGCAGCTCGTCGCGCTGCAGCACGCCGTCGGCCGCGTAGCGGTAATCGCCCACGGCCAGGCGCAGCAGGTTGCTCCAGTGCTGGAAATTGCGCACCGAGACCACCAGCGCGCCCTGCGGCGCCATGCTGGCGCGCGCCATGGCCAGCAGGGCCCACGGGTCGCGCGCGCGTTCCAGCGCACCGTCCAGCAGCCAGCAGTCGGCCTGCGCCATCTGGCGGTCGCGCGACTCGTCCGGCGTTTCGATGTCCTGCTGGTAGACGAAGTCGCAGTGCGCGCGCGCCTGCTCGGCGGCGATCAGGTCGCGCTCGATGCCAAAATAATTGCAGACCGGGTGGCGCTGCTTGTAGGCCTTGGCGAAGGCGCCGTCGCCGCAGCCGACGTGCACCAGCTTGACCGCCTTCGGCACCACGGCCAGCAGCTCCTGGTCCACCGTGGCGGTGCTTGGCTTGTCGTAGTGGTAGCCGCCGGTGCGGCGCACCGTGCCCTGCCAGTCGTGGCGCAGGTAGATGCGCTGCGCCGGGGTGGGCGCGAAATCATTGTGCAGCCATTCCACGTTGCGCAGCAGGTCGCTCTGGCCGGCCTTGGCCAGCGCCATCATGGGCGGCAGCATCGGCGCGCCGTGCTTGACCGGCAGCGGCCACTGGCGCACCACTTCGATATTGGTCAGCATGCAGGCCGGATGCAGGTAGGGCATCGGGTTAGGGCCGTTGGTGAAGCCATTCTCGTCCACCGGCGCCACGCTGCCCACGCCGTACAGGTGCGGCTCCAGGTGCTCGGCCAGCGACTCCAGGAAGCCGCGCTTCAGCACTTCCACGTCGGAATCGAGGAACAGCACCGGACCCGTCAGGCCCAGGTTCTCGATGGCCCAGGCCATGCCGGGACCGTGGTGGATGTTGTAGCCGAAGGGGATGAAGCGCACATGCTCGAACTGCGCGGCGATCGGCGCAATCTGGTCGGCAATCTCCGGCGCCGAACCGTCGATGATGAACACCGGGTTGGACGGGTAGAACTTGCGCAGCGTGCCGAGCAGGGAGGCAATCAGGTCGGGCGAGTTGTACGAAACCGCGACGACGGGAATCTGGTCAATATTTATCAGCATGGTGGGGTCACGGTTCACGGATCGATTCATCCAGGGCCTTGGTCAGCGGCCACAGCAGGTAGGAAATGACGGAGCGCTTGCCCACCACGATTTCCGCCTGGATCGTCATGCCCGGCAGCAGGCGCGACTCGGGCTTCAGGTTGCGCAGCTTGGGCTCGGCGTTGATGGTGGCACGCGCCACATAATAGGAACTGCTGCGGCCGCCGTCCGACTGCTCGCGCTTGAACGCATCCTGGCTCACGGTGCGCAGCCTGCCTTCCAGCATGCCGTGCATCTGGAACGGGAAGGCGTCCAGCTTCAGGTGCACATTGTCGCCGGCCTTGATGGCGCCGATATCGGCCGCCTCGATGGTGACTTCCGCTTCCATCTGGGCGCTCAGCGGCACCAGCACGAACATCTGCTCCGCCTCGCGCACGATGGTGCCGGGCGACAGCTTGCCCACTTCCAGCACGATGCCGTCGGCCGGGGCCGTGACCTGCACCATCTGGTGCCGCTTGTCGGCCTTGGCCAGCTGTTCCTTGATGCTGTCGCGCTCGCGGGTCGCGTTCAGCAGCTCTTCCATCGATTTCTGGCGCCAGCCTTTGTTGAAGGCGGCGCGCTCGGCTTCGGCGGCGGCCAGTTCGCGTGCCTGCTCGATGTCGCGGTTGCGCGCATTGACCAGGGTGCGCTCGACTTCCAGGCGGCGGTCGCGCGCTTCCAGCAGGTGCATCTTGGCGCCGAAGTTCTCGGCCAGCAGCTTTTCCTGCATCGCTTCGATTTCGCTCAGCGACTTCAGGCGCTGCGCCAGCACCTGCTGGTCGCGCCGGTTGGTTTCGATGCTGGCCTTCAGGCGTTCGATGTTCTGGTCCAGGCGCGCTTTCTGCGCCTCGAAGTTGGCCTGGCGCTCGCCGGACAGCTGGGCTTGCAGGATGTCGTCCGCGCTTTCCAGCTTGCCGCCCGCAGCGGCCTTGCCGGTCAGCTCGGCGCGCAGGCCCTTTTCCTGGTTCTCCAGGCTGGCCAGGCGCGAGCGCAGCTGGGCTTCGTCGGCCTGGGTGAAGGTCGGGTCGAGGGTGGCCAGCACCTGGCCTTTCTTGACCAGCTGGCCGGCGCGCACTTCGACGGTCTGCACGATCGAGGTTTCCAGCGGCTGCACCACGATGTTCGGCAACGGATTGACCAGGCGGCCCGGGGCCGTCACGATCTTTTCCACTTTCGACACGCTGGCCCAGACCAGGAACACCAGCAGCAGCCCGGCCAGCAGGTGCACCGTGATGCGCAGGTAGGACGGCAGCGGCGAGCGCTCGATGGCGTCGGCGTCGGGCAGGAAGTCGAGCCGGGTTTCGTCGCCGCGCTTCACAGGTGGCTTGTTTGCTGGTTCCATAAATGCTGGTAAGTATCGCTACGGGTGAGCAGTTCTTCGTGGCGGCCCATGTCGACCAGGCGGCCGCGCTGCATCACGAGGATGGCGTCGGCATTGACCAGGGTCGACAGGCGGTGGGAAATCATCACCACAGTACGGCCGACGGCAATGCGCGACAGGTTGCGGATAAAGATGGCTTCGCTTTCCGGGTCCAGCGCCGAGGCCGCTTCGTCGAGCACCAGGATGCGCGGCTTGGCCAGCAGCGAACGGGCAATCGACAGGCGCTGCTTCTGGCCGCCCGACAGGTTGGAGGCGTTCTCTTCCAGCATGGTGTCGTAGCCATGCGGCAGGCGTTCGATGAACTCGTCGGCGCCGGCGGCGGCCGCCGCTTCGGCGATTTCCTCGAAGGTGGCGTCGGGCTTGGTGACCAGCAGGTTTTCGCGCACGGTGCCGCGGAACAGGAAGTTCTCCTGCAGCACGACGCCGATCTGGCGCCGCAGGTGCGACAGCTCGATCTCGCGCGAGTCGATGCCGTCGAAGCGTACGATGCCTTCCTGCACGCTGTAGAGCGACTGGATGACCTTGGTCAGGGTGGTCTTGCCCGAGCCGCTGCGGCCGACGATGCCGACCACCGAGCCGGGCTTGATGGTGAAAGCGGTGCGGTCCAGCGCATTGTTCTGCGAACCGGGATAGCGGAAGGTCACGTCCTCGAACTTGATCTCGCCTTTCAGCACCGGGCGCAGGCCGCCGGCACCGGCACGGCCTTCCGGCGCGCGGTTCATCACTTCGCCCAGCATCTTCACCGACAGCGCGGTTTCCTGGTACTCGTTGACCAGGCCGGCAATCGCGATCAGCGGGCCGGTGACGCGCTGCGACAGCATCTGGAAGGCGATCAGGGCGCCGACCGACAGGGTCTGGTCGAACACCTGCTGGGCGCCGATGATGATCAGCATGACCGGCATCAGCTTGCCCAGGAAATCGGTGGCGGCGTTGCCGGTGATCGAAATCTGGCCGACGCGGAAGTGCATATTGATCGACTCGGCCGAACGCTGGTCCCACTGGCGGCGCTGGGCCGGTTCCAGCGCCAGCGCCTTGACGGTGCGCATGCCGTGGATGGTTTCCACCAGCATGCCCTGGCGCGCGCCTTCCGCCGCGTACAGCGCGTTCAGGCGGCGCTGGAAGGTCGGCACCATGGCCAGCACGATGCCGCCGATCAGCATGGCGAACACCAGCACCACCAGGGTCAGCTGGAAGGAGTAAGAGAACAGGATCGGCAGGAAGACCACCAGGGTGATCAGGTCGAGGCCGGTGAAGAACAGGCGCCCGGTCAGGAAGGAACGGATGCGTTCCAGCTGCTGCATATGGCGCGTGATGACACCGGCAGTGGTGGTCTCGAAGTAATCGATCGGCAGCGACAGCAGGTGGCTGAAGGTGCGCCGCGTCAGGCGCATGTCGATCTTGTTGGAGGCGGCCAGGATCAGCATCTGGCGCAGGAAGCCGAATGCCGCGTCGAACAGCAGCGCGATGATGATGCCGACCGACAGCACCCACAAGGTGGTCACGCTCTGGTGGTTCAGTACCTTGTCGATGACAAGCTGGAAGAAGATCGGCGAAGCCAGCGCCAGCAGCTGCATGGCGATGGCGGCGATGAAGATGTCGCGGAAGGCCGCCTTCTGGCGCAGGATTTCCGGGATGAACCAGCGCAGGCCGAACGGCTGGTTGGGATCGGTGAGCTTGTGCTGGCGTTTGACGAACACCACGTCGCCGCTCCAGCGCGCGCTGAACGCGGCGCGGTCCAGCATTTCCACCTGGGCATTGCCGGCGGCCGGATCGAGGATGGCCACCTGGCCCTCGCCTTCGCCGCTGCGGGCGCCGATCACGATCACCATATTGCCGTTGTTCAAGCGGGCCAGCAGCGGGAATACGCCGCCCTGGTTCTGCAAGCCGTCCCACGTCAGCGTGCCGGCCGTGGCTTTCAGGCCGATGTCGTTAGCCATCCGCAACAGCAAACCGTTGCCGGGCTCCTCCGCTCCCAGTGCGTAGTCGTCGATCAACCGCTCAGGGTTGATTTGCAGGCCGTGGTGCTGGGCGACGGCGGTCAGGCATTGCACCGCGGTGTGGGGAAATTTTGATTGCGTCATGGAGCTGCGGCTTGCACCTTTTCCAGAAGAGTGTCCAGCGATTTTACCGCAGGCACAAGCGTACCAGCAGGGTTTTTAAAGCCGAAAAAAAGCGGCAAGTCCATAGGAGCTTGCCGCTTTTGGGGGAATTAAACGGGGACGTACCCTTGGGGTACGTCCCTGTGTTCATTCGCCGCTTACTTCGGTGCAGCCAGGAAGCCGGTGCCGGTGCTGTTCTGCTGCAGGGCCTTCAGGCGACGGTTGTCGTCGTCGGTGTTGGCCAGCTGCTGAGCAGGGTTCAGCTTGCTTGCATCGAACTGGGCAATCGCGGCTGCCATCAGGGCGGCGTTGCTTGCGGTGTTCAGGCCGTCCTGCGCTGCTGCCACATCCAGCTTGGCGGTGCCGCCGGCCGGGGTGCCGGCGTTGTCGAAGCCCGACATCGCTTGCACCAGGCTGCTGACCGAGCTGCGCAGGTCGGCTTGGCCGGCCAGGAACCAGACGTCGGCTGCGTCGTGCGACTTGCCGTCGGCGGTCTCGTAGGTCGACTGCAGACCGTTGATGTTGCCGTTGCTGCCGCCCTTGCCGCGGGTCACGTCCAGGTTCAGCTGGGTGATGTTGAGGTCGCCCAGCGACTTCAGCTCACCGGCCTGGCTGATGCCGTCACCGTTGTCGACCCACACCTGCAGCTTGCCGAAGTTCGCGTCGGCAGCGTTGATCACGCCGTCGCCGTTGCTGTCGAGCTCAGCCAGGGCCTGGTAGCCGGTGGTGGCTTTCTGGCCGTTCGCCAGGGTGGTGCCGGAGCCGAACAGTTCTGCACCGTCGTTGATGCTGCCGTCGCCGTTGCGGTCCATGACCAGCAGGCCGTCGCCGCCGCCCACCCAACCGGTGTTCAGCTTGCTGCCGTTGGCCTTCAGGTCGAACTGCACGCCTGCCGAGATGTCCAGGGTCTCGATGCCGTTGTCGTCCAGGTCCAGCACCACTGGGGTCAGGCTCGACAGGGCGCGGATCTGGTCGGTCGTCATCGCGTTCTGCTGGTCCGTGGTCAGGGCATGGATCTGCAGCGTGGTCAGTGCGTGCACCTGGTCGGTGGTCAGCGCACGGACGCTGTCGGTGCTCAGGCCCTTGATCGCGGCAGTCTTGATCGCTGCGATGTCGGCGGCGTCGATCGCCTTGGCCTGGTCGGTCGACAGGGCGGCGAACTGGTCGCTCGACAGCACGCCCACTTGCTGGCTGGTCAGGGCCTTCAGGTGGTCGGTGGTCAGCGCCTTCACCTGGTCGGTGGTGATGCCGGCGATGGCGCCGGTACGCAGCGCGGCCAGGTCGGCATTGTCCATCGCGGCGATCGCGTCGGTCGAGATCACGGCCACCTGGCTGCCCTTCAGGGCGCCCGCGTCAGCCGTATCCAGCGCCTTGATCTGGTCGCTGTTCAGGACGGACACCTGGTCGGTGCTCAGCACGCCGACGTGGGCCGAGGACAGGGCGCCGAACTGGTCGGACGACAGCGCCTTCAGCTGGTCGGTGGTGATGCCGGCAATCGCGTTGGTACGCAGGGCTGCCACATCCTGGCTGTCCATCGCGTTGATGGCGTCGGTCGACAGGACGGCGATCTGCGAGGACTTCAGCGAGGCCGCGTCGGCAGTATCCAGGGCCTTGACCTGGTCGCTGCTCAGCACGGACACCTGGTCGGTGCTCAGGATCGCTACCTGGGCCGAGGTCAGGGCGCCGAACTGGTCGGACGACAGGGCCTTGATCTGGTCGGTGGTGATACCGGAGATCGCCGAGGTCTTCAGGGCGGCGATGTCGGCATTGTCCAGGGCCTTGATGGCGTCGGTCGAGATCACTGCCACCTGGGCCGCCTTCAGGGCGCCGGCGTCGGCGGTATCGAGCGCCTTCACCTGGTCGCTGCTCAGCACGGACACCTGGTCGGTGCTCAGGGCGCCGATGTGGCCGGAGTTCAGGGCGCCGAACTGGTCGGACGAGATCGCCTTGATCTGGTCGGTGGTCAGGCCGCTGATGGCAGCGGTCTTCAGCGCGGCCAGGTCCTGGCTGTCCATCGCCTTGATGGCGTCGGTCGAGATCACGGCAACCTGGGCTGCCTTCAGGGCGCCGGCATCGGAGGTATCCAGTGCCTTGACCTGGTCGCTGCTCAGCACGGACACCTGGTCGGTGCTCAGGGCGCTGATGTGGCCGGAGTTCAGGGCGCCGACCTGGTCGGACGACAGGGCCTTGATCTGGTCGGTGGTCAGGCCGCTGATCGCTGCGGTCTTCAGGGCGGTGATGTCGGCGTTATCCATCGCGGCGATGGCGTCGGTCGAAATCACGGCCAGCTGGGCCGCCTTCAGGGCGCCGGCGTCGGCGGTATCGAGCGCCTTCACCTGGTCGCTGTTCAGCACGGACACCTGGTCGGTGCTCAGGGCGTTGATGTGGCCGGAGTTCAGGGCGCCGAACTGGTCGGACGAGAGCGCCTTGATCTGGTCGGTGGTCAGGCCGCTGATGGCCGCGGTCTTCAGGGCGGTCATGTCAGCGTTGTCCATCGCAGCGATGGCGTCGGTCGACAGCACGGCGATCTGCGAGGCCTTCAGGGCCGCCGCGTCGGCGGTGCTCAGGGCTTTCACCTGGTCGCTGTTCAGTACCGACATCTGGTCGGTGCTCAGCACGCCGACGTGGGCCGAGGTCAGGGCGCCGAACTGGTCGGACGACAGGGCCTTGATCTGGTCGGTGGTGAAGCCGGCAATCGCGCTGGTCTTCAGTGCCGCCACGTCCTGGCTGTCCATGGCGTTGATGGCGTCGGTCGACAGCACGGCGATCTGCGACGATTTCAGGGCGCCGGCGTCGGCGGTATCGAGCGCCTTGACCTGGTCGCTGCTCAGCACGGCCACCTGGTCGGTGCTCAGGGCGCTGATGTGGCCGGAGTTCAGGGCGGCGAACTGGTCGGACGACAGGGCCTTGATCTGGTCGGTGGTCAGGCCGGACAGCGC